>JBBITX010000057.1:0-7386 GCA_037440545.1 Candidatus Bathyarchaeota archaeon | reverse complement strand
GCTTGGAGCGCTTCAAAATTTCGTTTTTCTAAAGGTGGTTTTCAGATCTGAAGGTCTTAGGTTGGCCCCTTTGAAATTTTGGAAGTCTTCATTTTCGGGTTTTGCCCGCGTGTCGGCTTATTCCTTTTTCCATGGGCTTTTCAGTTTTTGGTTTATGTGTTGTACAGTTCTTTTTAGAGGTTTTTTAGGCCTTTCTGCCTTCGGCTTTTTTGTTTTCTAATGTTTATTTTTATGCTTTTTTATGCTTGTGGTATGTCTATAGCTTTATTAGGATGTTTAAGAAGTATTAAGGCTAAAGATATGTCTCTTCAGCGACATATCAGCTGAAACATGAAACGTAAATTGGAGGTGTGAAAAAATGGTGGTTAAGACTAGAATGGTTCAGGAGAAGCTTGCAAGGGAGCTTTTAGATGTTGTTGTGCTTCAGCTTTTAAACGGTCAGCCCATGCACGGCTACCAGATTATAATGACTATTAGGAGAAGTTTAGGAGTTTATCTTGGACCAAGCACTATATACCCCCTATTAAACAGGCTTGAAATGGAGAAATATGTGGAAAGCCAATGGGACATGAACTGTGAACGTCCAAGAAAGGTTTACAAACTGACAAGTGAGGGGAGAAACCTCCTTGAATACACTAGGGAGTCAATAAACCTCATATGTAAAAAACTTGGGGCGAACGGCATCCCAAAGGAAGAATCTGAACAGGAAACGTCAACCGTTGAGGTTCAACCTATAATAAAGAAGGCGGCTTTCACTTAGCTAACTGTCTAAAAGGGCTGGGGGCCTTCGTTTAATTTTTAATCCCGTTTTCACTTAAATTTTTAGCTTTGAGAAACGTTCCTTCCCAAGGTTTTGCTTTTTTTAAGGTTTATTCTGTATTTTAGAAATGTTAGAGTTTTGGATTTCCTGTTTGCTTTTTATGGTTTAGTATGAGAAGGTTATTGTGGATTCGGGTTCTTGTCTTCTTCTGCGGATTAACCATATGGTTATGCCTATGGCCATGCATGCTGCAACTGCTATTATGATTATGGTGTATATGTTTAGCCATGCTAGGGGGGACTTTGAAAGGTAAACTTCCTCTGTTGTTGTCTGGTCTGGTTTAACTTCTATTTGAACTGTTTTTGTTTCGTAGCCTCCTTTTGATATTTCAAAGGTGTATGTTCCAGTTTTAACGCTGCTGAAGTGGACGAAGCCCTCAGTGTTTGTCATGGCGTTTAGAGATGAGGCTCCGCTGGGCTTCGATGTGGATGTTACAGAGGCTTCTGCTATGGGTTTTCCATCAGCCTCTTTTACGTATATGCGGAGGCTTCCAGTTTGGAAGGATGGGTTTACTGTAATTTTCAATGTGGCTGCGCCGGCTACGCATCCTGTTTTTGTGGCGTTCACCGTTATGGTGCATGTTGTTTTAATGTTAACGTTTGGAGCTGTGAAAACAGCCATGTAATATCCGTTTCTCTCATCGGTTACTGCTGTGAATGTTCCACCCTTGTCTGAGGTGAGCTTGACTGTGGCTCCTGGAGCTGGGGAGACATTGTCAGCTGCCACATATATTCTTATTGTGGATTTCTCCCCTGATGTTAATGTTTCAGGGTGGGCTGTTGCTGTCACGTGGAGGGTGAACTCGTCTATTAAAACCGTTGTCATCTTGGCTTTAGCTGAGGCATAGCCTGGGGTGGTAGCTGTTATTTCAGCTGAGCCTGAAGTTACTCTAGAAGTGAAGTTTGCAAAGGTGTATGTTCGCCCGAAGGGTATAACAGCTGAATTTTCCACATCGCCCACTGCAGTGTTTGAGGAGAATAGGCTTAAGGTTACATCGCCTATTGGATCCCTAGCAGGGTTGCCGCTTGAGTCTTGAAGCTGGACTATAACAGCCCTGTAGGCTTTTCCGTCTGCTGGAAGGATGGATGGAGCACAGTAGACGGCTAGTTTTGAGGGTATGGGTCCGACGGTTGTTATGGTTGCCTCGCTGCTTGCATAGCCTGTGGCCATAGCTGTAATCTTTGTGGTTCCAGACCTGTATGTTGAGTGGAACTTTACCATGCTGAATGTGCTGTTAGGCTTTATTCCAAGTGTTTCGCTTACTGTTCCAATGGAAGTGTCTGAGGAAGATAGGGATACAATTACGCCTCCTTCGGTTTTGGCAATGTTACCCTTAGTGTCTTGAAGCTGGATAGCCACAGCCTCGTAGACAACGCCTTCAGCGGGCAGTTTAGGCGGAGCTACATAAACCTTAAGTTTAGCTGCCTCACCGGAAACAAGTTGTGTTTTAATGGTGGCTGTTCCTGGGACGTAGCCTGAAGCCATAGCAGTGATAATGGTGGTTCCATCTGTCCCTGTTGTTTTAAACTTGGCCAAGGCATATGTCTGCCCGCTTCTTATAGTCACTGAGGACTCAACGTCGCCTACTTCCGTGTTGGATGAGGAGAGTATAACGCGGACATCTCCAATGGGAGCCTTAGCCGGAGAACCGCTTGAATCCTGAAGCTGCACTATAATAGCCTCGTAAACGTCATTATCGGCTGGAAGAACAGGGGGCAAAGCGTAAACGGCAATTTTGTAGGGAACAGGCCCAACAGTTGTTATGGAAGCCTGAACAGTGGCGAAGCCTGAAGCTGCAGCCGTAATGGTGGTTGAGCCAGGAGTATATGTGGAGTAAAACTTCGCAGAGGCATAGGTTTCACCTTGGCGTATGGTGATTAGAGGATCCACTGAACCCACATAAGTGTTGGAGGAAGATAATGAAACATCCATGTCCCTTAAAGCCCTAGCAGGGTTACCCTTAGCATCCTGAAGCTGAACAAAAACAGCCTCATAAACACCGTTATCTGCAGGAACCTTAGAAGGGCCAACATAAATCTTAAGCTTAGAAGGTTCAGCAGCGGAAACGTTAACTGAAAAACTCCCTGAAAGGGCGAAGAACAACAGTGAAGCAGCTAGAAAAACCCCTAAACCATAATGCATTTTCAAAGGCATTTTAACCACTAAACCACTCTACATAAGCAAGCCTATTTAAATTTATGAAACCACAATAAATATTACAAAACTTCATCACGCTTTGACTTGAGCGGCTGTCGCCCAGCCCGATCCTTGTTTAAATCCTTTTAAGGATGCATTCTTTCTGGATTGGCAATCTCTATTTTGGTGCCTTTGCGTGCAGCCGCCCTCTATTGAGCGTTTGGCATAAATTTTTAAAATGTGTATTATTTTTGTTTAATCTTTGACGCTTTTAGGGCTATGGGGAAAGGGTTTGGGTTGGATTTTTATGGTGGATTTTTGCCTTTTTCCGGTTTTGGGGAGGTTTTTGTTTCGTAAGTTTTATTTACTCTTAGGCTGTTAATATTTACATACTTATTTGCGAAGTAATGGGATTAGATTTGGGGCGCACTCGTGTGCGTAGGGGTGAGTTTCAGATTCTTATGGATGTTTTAAGTGAGTGTTTGAAGGGTGTTAAGTTTACCCGTCTTATGTATAGGACGAATTTGAGTTATTCCACTCTTAGGAAGTATTTGTCTGAGGCTTTGGATAGGGGTTTGGTGGCTAAGTCTTTTGAAAGCGACGGGTCGGCTGTTTATTGCATTACTAAGAAGGGTAGGGATTTATTAGAGAAGTTGAGGGATGTTAAAAATTCTTTAAGTGATTAACTGATTTTTGATATGGCTATCTCCTTAATTTTCGCGTTTAGCCTTACGTTTAGTTCCAGGTCTTGTTCTGTAAAGTTTCCTATGACTATGTCTTGGAGGTTTATTTTCTGGTTTTTGGGCAGGATTATTGTTCCCACGGCTGGTTTCAGATTTTCCATTTCCCTGTTTATTTCAGCAAGCCATGAGGCCAGTTTCACCTCTCCACATTTCTGGTCGTACTCTAGAAGGTTGTGTCGGCTTAGGTCTTGAAGGATTCTTTCAAGCTGTTTAGGTGGGATTTGAAGCTTTTTGGCTAGGGTTTCTAATTTGTACCTTCCTTCCTCCTCCACGGCTGAAAGTATTTCAGCTGCGCTTAGCATACTATTAATTATTAGCCATATGTTTTTAAGGTTAAAGAATCAGATTTCTATTTCACAAGCCCCTTTTTTATAGGGGAAATTGCATTTTGTTCTAGACAATTGTTATATATTTTTCATTCATATGGATTTATAAGAAACCTCGAAGCTATTCTTTTCAGCGTGGGGGGAAAGGAGTAAGGGTCTAAATTTCAAGGGTTTGGCCTTTCTCGTCCGCTCCAGTCATGGGGGGACCGGCTAGACATGATGGTTGATAGGGAAAAAATGGAGGAGTTTCGGAGAAAGCTTAAAACAGAGTGGAGGCTTATGTGGATGGAGAGGTTCGACGATAAGGTTAGGGCTGAGGGAGTAGCCGTAAGAGACTACGACATGCTCTTTGTAGATAGAGGCTCAGTTATATTTGCAAGTAGAGATGCTAAAACCCCCAGTTTTTCAGAAATATTGGAGTATTGGATTTCGAAAGGCCATGTTTATTATGTTGACCCAAATGTTGGAGGGTGGAGGAAGTTTATAAGGGCTGTTCTCGCCATGGAGAAAAACAGGGCGGCTAAGAGGCGCAGTCCCTTGGAAGGTGAGAGGCAGAAGCAACAGTTGAAAAAGGGTGGAAGGGGCTGGCTTCACAATTTTTAGGAAATTAGGTTTAAAGGTTTAATTCTGAGTGTGCACCTTTTGGGAGAGTATAGGCGCAGATTTGACATTATAGCGGACATACTGCGGGTTGTTAAGGGCAATGATGGCGCTAAGAAAACCCAGATAATGTATGGGGCAAACCTTAGCTACGAGGTTTTAACAAAATATCTTAAAAGGGTTTTAGAGGCGAACCTTGTAGAGTTTGAAAACAGAAGGGGATGCTACATTCTAACGGATAAGGGGAAAGAGTTTCTTCAGCAGTATAGGGATTATCATAACAGGAACAGACGTTTAGAAAGTGCCCTAAAAAACTTAGACGTTAAAAGACGCGTTCTAGAGGAGTTCTGTAAAAGGGTAAGGCCCTAAAAGCTGAGGGAAAATGTTTAAAACTAAAATTTTAAATTTGGCTTTATGCCTTTCACTTTTCTTGGCATTATCCGCCCATATATTTGCAGTTTCAGGCCTAAATGTGGATGAGGCGGAAAAAGCCGTGGAAATGGCTGAAGCTAAAGTTTTAAGATGTTATGAGGCTGCAGCTAAAGCTGAAAAGGCTGGAGCCAACATCACTGCGCTGATAGGAGTTCTAAACGATGCCGGAACGCTTCTTTCAGAGGCTAAACTAGCCTATGGAAAGGGCAACTTTGAACTAGCCTTAAAATTTGCAAGTGACTGTTCATCCATGCTTGAAGGTTTTGAAGAGAATGCTGAAAACATGAGGTTTAAAGCTGAAACGGATAGACAAAGAGACTTCATTGTTAACTATGTATATTCAGGGCTTGGAGCTTTAGCCATACTCATGGGAGGCTTCGCCTTTTGGATTTTCTTAAACAAAAGGCTGGATGGGAGGAGAGGGCCTGGTTGAATGTTAGGGAGTTCAGCCTTCTATACTGGACTGTTGTAGGTGTGGCTTCACTTCTTGTTGCTTCACCCTTGCTCAGCAGGATTCTTGTTTATCCCAGAACCGAGTTCTTCACAGAACTTTGGATATTAGACGCTAATCATAAAGCGGAGAATTATCCCTTCAATATGTCTTGTGGCCAAAGCTACAATGTTTACCTCGGCGTTGCCAACCACCTCGGCAGCTGCGCCTACTACATGGTTAAAGTGAAGTTCCGCAACCAGACTCAGCCAGCCCCGGAAAGCTTCGGCCCAATCGAGAATAGGGCACCCAGCAGCCTAGAGGCACTTTACAGCTTTCCAGTTTTCGCCGCCGACGAGCAGACTGTGGAAAGGCAAGTGAATTTCTCCTTTAACTACACATGGAATGAAAACCGATCGAAGGTTTTCATGGAAGGGTTAGGTTTTAATGGAGTTGTGGTAGGCATGGATGGCTACACGCTGGATTGGAAAAGGGAAAATGGCGGGTTTACGGGTTTTCTGTTTTTTGAACTGTGGATTTACAATTCAAGCTTGAATGGGTTTCAGTATCATGGACGCTTTGTCAGTTTAAGGCTTAACATGACTGTTTCAGATTAACTGTTGCTTTCACAATGTTTTCATAAGATAGGTGGCGCTGCCCTCTGGCATCTGCTAAAAAGAAAAATAATAGTTGAGGAAAGGTTAACTAAAGGTTATTCACGTACTCGAGTATTTTTATGTAGTCTTCAGCTGAAACGTACCATCCCATGTGGCGCATTTCATTAAGCTTTTTCATCAATTCTTCTTTTTGGATCTTGCCCATGGCATATATTCTGCCTAAAATGTATCCTGTTCCATGGAGTTCTATTCTCAGAAGTTTTGCGACGGATCTTGTGGCTTTGTCATCGGCTATGGCTATTCCATTAAGCTGTTTTGCCAAGCAGAGAACTTCGGCTTCCGCCTCGTGTAGCGGTTGCCTTTCTGTCTCTGCAGATAGTTTCTTTACAAATTTAAGGTATTCATCGTTGTCTGGTTTTCGAACTTTAATTATTTCTTCTTTGAAAAGGTTTTCTAAAATTGATGCTTCGGGTGCGCCTTTCTTTTTTCCTTCTTCGACGACTTCGTTGAACACTTTTTCCACGGTGAACTTTTCATCTGAGACTTCTTTTAACGTGTTTAATAAGGAAACTTTTGCAAGGTAAATTAAAGGAGACAAGTTGAAAATCAGCGGCTTCCGCATTATTATTTTTCCTCTAAGGCGGCTTCAAAATCTTCGCGGAAATCTTCATATGTATAGGAGAACGGAATTTTTCTTTCTCCTATTATTTCTATCATTTCCCAGAGGGATAAGCCTGCTATTTCTGCAGCTTTCCAAAGGGTTACTTTTCCATCACGAAATAGCCTTAAAGCCTTTTCAAGTTTCCATTCGGCTATAGCCTTTGCTAAGAGCTTTCTTATAACCGTGGCGCGGTCAGCTTTCTCTTCCATTTCAATTTCTCTCAGATCCTTAGCCATGTCCTTTGGAATTCTGGTTGAAACTGTTTCAGTCATGGCCGTCGTTTACATTTATTTGTAAACGATACATATAAATGTTTACGAGGTCTAAAAATGAAAATTAAAGAGTACGTAACCAAAACTATATTATACAATTTACCTAAGTATCGGAAACCGTTTAGGCTACCGCGCTTACTACATGGTTCAAATCAAATTTAGAAACCAGACGCACCTGCACCAACAAGTTTTGGACCTATTGAAGAGGGGGTCTCCCAGTAATTTAACCTCAGTTTTTAATGTTACGGCTTTTGTGGAGATGAGCAGGTTTGGGAGAAGCCCTTAACATTTCTTTTGATTATACATGGGATGAAAACTTTTCCAAAGTTGAATTTAAAGGGTTAAGGTT
>JBBITX010000056.1:0-7436 GCA_037440545.1 Candidatus Bathyarchaeota archaeon | reverse complement strand
TTTCTTAAAGGGCCTAAAGCCTGAAGAAAAGCAACGGATAGTTGACAAGCTTAAACAGCTTGAGGTTTTCCGGCAGGTAAACTCGACATAGCTTACGTGTAGGAAACTATAGAGCGCTGTTCAAGGTTTACGAACAAGAAAAATAGTAGTCGTTGTCAAAGTAGACATTAGAAAAAGAATTTATCGCTAAGCCCATCTAAAACTTCCATTGCCCACACTAAAATACATAAAACACAACACATCAACCTCTATATTATATGGCGGTTATGATAAACCTTCCCTTCTTTGCAGAAGGCTCAATATCTTTATTCTTAAAAGCTTGAAATATAAAAATACATGCAAACGCCACTCCTAAAATCATAACTGCAACTATTACAGCTTCAATCTTCCTGATTTTCAAGATGCATCACTCCCATTTTTATCATATACCTTACAATTTAACCTGCACATATCAGCAAGCTTTCAAGTCGAAGCAGGATCCCATCAGCCATTTGAAATCTGAATTTCCCTACATAAATTCGAAAACTTCTATTTAGAGGCAATAAAGAAGTTTATGTTTAAATTTTTTGTTTTCAAAATTTTCAAGCATTTTCGGCAGTTCTTTTAGGCTTGTGATAATTTTGTCGGGTTTAACCTGTTCTCCTTCTTTTGAATTCCCAAAAAATGTTTTGGAGCCATCCCTCCTAATTAATATTGTTTGCATTCCCATGTTTCTGGCGCCTTTTATATCCGTGCTAAGCGTGTCTCCGATAAAAATGGCTTCAGATCCCTTGACTTCGAGGGTTTTTAGGGCTTTTTCAAAGATTTCTGGGCTTGGTTTACGTTTTTTGGCTTCTCCAGATATTATTATTGCGCTAAAGTATTTCTTTAAATCAAATTTTTCTAAAAGTTCCAAGGCTGCTTCGGGGATGGAAAGGTTTGAAACTATTCCAAGCCTATATTTTCCATGAAGCTTCCGAAGAACTTCCACAGCCTCTTCGTCTAGTTCAACGTAACGCATGAATTCTTCAGCAAAGGTCCGGGTGCCTCCCTTTACAACGGGATGGGAAGCGTCAAAATCGTAACCTAACCTCCTCAATGTTCTAGAAAGGCGAACGTCAAAATGGGGCTCTTCAAGGCTTTTTTCAGTTTCAATGTAAAGTTCATCTCTAACCGAAAAATATGCCCGCCTAAACTCTTCAAAGGAAATTTTAAATCCCAGATTCCATAGATAGCTGTGAAGCCTTTTAAGCGCCGGCTCATAAAAGGCATCGCCACCCCTAATAAGCAGCAAAGTATCAAACAAGTCGAAGATAACAGCCTTAACACGCATCCCTCATCCCTCAGAAATTAACCATTTCAACTAAAATAAAAGCTTACAAAAATAAACTCTAAGGCATAAGCTTGTCCCCTGAAATTTTTCATAGCTTTAAAGGGATAATGCTTTTGCCGTGAAGATTTCAGCCATAACTGGGAAGCCCAATGGGGAAGCAAGCTGAATAAATGCCTATTCACGGCATTTAGTGGGACGTTGTGGAAAAATCGAATTCGCTTAAAATTTTAGTGGACCGGGCGGGATTTGAACCCGCGACTTCCGCCGTGCGAGGGCGGCGTTCATACCAGCTGAACTACCGGCCCCATGTCCTCATGGGAGGAAAGAGGACTGCGACAGCATTTAGAGCTTTCGGTTTTCTCTTTTTCCCTTCACAAACATGTCTTTTGATATTTTATTTTAAGGAGGTTCTGTCAATTTTCGTCTTATTCTATGGCTATGTAGATTTTCTTTTCATCTAGGGAGTTTTCATGCCATTTTTCTTCTTTTTGGGGTATGGTGCTTTGGAGTTTGACTTTTTTTGCGCGGACTAGTTCAGCCATTTCTTTGAGGAAGGGTTGTAGAAGTTTAACGTTTTCCTCTTCAAGACCTGCTATGTGGACTGTTTCAAGTATTTCTGTGGGTATGTAGCCCAGCTCTCTTCTTAGGGATTGAACTCTTCTGGCTATGTCACGCATTAATCCTTCGCCTATGAGTTTTTCGTCTCTGTGTAGGTCTAAGTAGATTTCTATTTCTTTTTCAGTGGTGTGTGTCCATTTTCCATTTTGTGCTTCGGCTTTAACTTTTTCAGGAGTTTCATTTACGTATTCTGCTTCTTTAACGTTTGCAAGTTCAAGGAACACTTCGTTTAGGTTTTGGAGGGCTCTACATACTTTTTCAGGTGCGATGATAACTGCTTTTCTGAGAGGCCATCTTCTTTTAAGTTTTGCTGATTGTCTTGCGGAGTAAACTGCTGAAATGCATTTTATAAGGTTTTCAAAATCTTCCTCTAATGTTTTGTTTCGCAATTCAACTTCTGGCTTCGGCCAATTTTCAAAGTTTATTGAATCTGGAAGGGTTTTGTCGAGTTTTCTGTAGATTTTCTGGTATAGGGCTTCGCATAAGAATGGCGTTACAGGGTTGAAGAGTACTGTAACTGTTTTTAACGTGTGCCATAGGGTTGTGTATATTGCTAGTCTCCTGTTTAATGTTTCAGGGTCATCTGTCCAAAGTTCTTTTCTTATCATGGGAACGTAGAGGCGGCTTATGGTTTCAATTAGGAAGCTTTCAATTTCAGCTAGGGCTGTGTTAAACTCGCATTTCTCCAGGTAGGCCGTGTACTCCTCTATTATTTTCTGAAGTTTTGAGAGAAGCCATAAGTCCGGCTTTTTCAGCAGGTTGTTCCGCCTTGCCCATTCAAGGGTATGCCTATCCGGACTATATTTGTCATATTCAGCGTTTTGTATGAAGAATCTGCTCAGGTGGTAGAGGGTTGAAAGCACCTGGTATGGACGTCTACTCAGCTCTTTTAAGTCGAAGTTCATAAACTCTATGGGTGAACACTTCCTCATGAGGTAGAATCTGCAAATGTCCGCCGAGACCTTTTCAAGAAGGCTGTTTACCTCTATTATGTTTCCAAGGCTTTTACTCATTTTCCTGCCCTGAGCATCCTGTGTTAACCCTTGAAAGAGGAAAGCCCTATAGGGAGGTTCAGCTTTGCCTGTTAAAATTACATGCTCCAGAAGAAGCGAGTTTGCCCATCCTCGAGTTTGATCTATTCCTTCTGTGAGGAAACCTGCCGGCACATATTTTTGAAATTCTTCATCTGTAAACCTTGCGTATGGTGAAGCTCCGCTGTTATGCCAAGTGTCAAGGACGAAGGGTTCTCTACGCATTAAGCCTCCGCAAACGTTGCATTTTATTTTCACACGATCTATCCATGGCTTATGAAGTTCAAAGTTTTCTTCAGGCTTTTCCAAAGCCTTATCCATAAGCTCCTTTTTAGTTGCTATAAGCGTTTTCGACCCGCAATTTTCACATCTCCATATTGGAAGGGGAGCTCCCCATACGCGTTCCCTTGAAATACACCATGGCTTCCCCTCTTTAAGGAAGGATATGAAACGGTTTTTAGGAGCTTCAAAAAAGTACTCAACCTTTTCAGCTGCTTCCAAAACTTTTTCTTTAATCCTATCTGTTCTTATGAAGTACTCCCTTCTTGCAACCCAGACAAGCTTATGGTGGGAGCGCCAACATGTTGGATACTCATGTCTTATGGTTTCAACCTTAACTATTAGGCCTCTTCTTCGAAGCTCCTCAACAACCATTGCATCAGCGTCTCTTGCGAAAACTCCGCTGAAGTCTCCAGCCTCTTCTGTGAATTTAGCCTCATCGTCGAATGGGGCGAAGACTGGAACCCCTCTTTTCAAGGCTGCAGCATAGTCTTCCTCCCCGTTTCCAGGGGATAAGTGTACAATTCCAGTTGCAGTGTTAACGTCGACGAATTCTTCGCATACAACTCTGTGGACAAGGGGATGTCCATCAAGCTCAGCCTGTTTTGGAATCATATCCTTAAATGGATAATCATACTTTAGGCCTTCAAGGCTTTTACCCGATAAGGTTTCAGCAATCTCGTATTTTTCAATGCCCAGCTCCCGCATCAGGGGTTCTAAGCGTTGCCTCACAACTATCCACTTCTCGCCGTTAACGTTTACTTTGGCATATTCAGCTTCAGGGTGAACAGCCAACATCATGTCCGTTATGATTGTGAAGGGCATAGTTGTCCACACTAGAAAGTACTCGTTAGGGCTTCCTGCCAGCTTAAACTTGAAGTAGACAGATGGATCTTCAACCTCTTTATAGGAGCCTTCATAGCCCACTTCAGCACTGCTTAGGCTTGTTTGGCATCCTGGACAGTAGGCAACAACATAGTGGCCCTCCTCAAGAAGGCCCTGCTCCCATGCCCTTTTAAGATACTGCCACTCCCTTTCTATGTAGCTGTCCAGATAAGTCCAGTAAGCCCTATTCTGGTCTATGAATATCCCAAGCTTTCTATCCGCTTCAACCCACTCCTTATGGTAGCGCATAATAGCCTTCTTACACTCCTCTATGAAACGTTCTTCCCCAACCCTTTCAAGAAGCTCCCGCTTGTTCTTCACGCCTAAAAGCCTTTCAACCTCAAGCTCCACAGGTAAGCCCTGACAGTCCCAACCAGCCCAGAAGGGCATAAAATAGCCCTGCATAGTCTTAAATCTGAAAAACAAATCCTTTATAACGCGGCCTCTAGCGTGACCCACATGGGGCACACCGTTCAAAGTTGGAGGCCCCTCAACCCACCCGCAAACTCCAATGTTAACCTTCTCCCTGTAAGCCATCAGCCTCTCATTTAACCTGTTTTCCTCCCAAAATGCACGAATCTCTTTTTCGAATTCTAGCGGGCGGTACTCTGCGCCAAGCCACTTATCCACGTTAAATTGGAATTTGACGGTCACCTTGCATCACATTACACCCGCAAATACACCAAAATAGTTCCAGCCAAATATAACCTTTTTGAATCAGTTTTAACTATTAGAAATCGGCAGCAAAGCAGCTGTTTCCCTTCCTAAAATTTAAGGCATCCAATTAAAATTTAACCCAACCCCTCTCTATAAACACTTAGATGTCCACACATCACACGACTTTTCATTTTTTCTTTTTCCACTCACTTTCTTGGCGGACCGCGCACAACTAAGCGAAACTTGGCTGACTACCTAATTTTGAAGACTTAAGGCGTGCTCGGTTTAACTGGAAACTTGAAATTGCTATACTGTGGATTAAATTATGTCCAGTGCGCGATAGGGATTTGCTGTGAAGATTGGGCGAGACTTTAAAGGAGTTAACTGGGCCTATTAAAATTTGGCTTTCTCCTTCGGGTTGGTGTGTCCTTTTGGATTTTTAAGTAAGTATGGATTAACTAGGGCTGCGGATATTAGAGCTGCGGTACCTAGGGCAAATATGGAATAGGAATAGCTTCCGAATGTGGCTTGCAACCATGATGTTAAATAGCCTGCTATGAGTCCGCCCCATGACTTAGCAGTGTAGGTTATTCCATAATTTATTGTTGCGTATTTAGATCCGTAAAATTCTCCTATAAACAGGGGGTTAAATGCGAATACTGCTCCTGCAAAGAGGATGGAAAGTGTTACAAATATGGAGAAGCTAAAAGCAGAGGAACCGAAAACTCCTAGGAGTATCATAAATATGCCTGACAAAGCATAAAACAACGTTGCGGTTGCCTGTCTCCCTATGTGGTCGGAAATCCATCCGCCTAAGATTCTGCTGAAACCGTTAGCTAAAGGAAAAAGAACTAAGGTTAGGTTCAGTGTGCTTTCAGGTATTTCAAGTTCCATGGCTAAGGGTTTAATCTGGGCGCCAAACAGAAGGGCTATAGCTGCAATAACTGTGAAAGTTAAGTATATCAGCCACCACTGATATGTTCTAATCATTCTAAACCAAACCCAATCCTTTTCATTTTCCACCTTTTCAGAGGTTTGAGGCAACTGTCCCAACACTGCCCTCGGCTTGGGGGATTCTGGAAAACTGCAGATAATGGCAAATGGCATAGTGGCAACTAACATTATTATACTGACATAGAGAAAGGCGTTTTTCACCCCATACGTTGAAATAAGTGATTGGATTAAAAGGTTAAAGAACATAGTGCCTCCGCCGAATCCGAAGGTTACAAGTCCAGTTGCAAGTCCCCTCCTGTCTGGAAACCACTTTACCGCCACTGCTGTGCATAAGCCATAAAGAATCCCAACTCCAACCGAACCTACAGTGTAGTACAAGTATAACGTTAAAGGAGAATTTACAATTGAACATGCAGAAAAACCTAAAAAAGTGAGTAAACTTCCAAAAACAGCAGTGTTCCTCGAATTATACTTGTCGGCAAACCAGCCTGAAAAGGGCTGAACAAAAGTTGCAGCATAAGTAAATAAAACAAATGTTAACTGAATAACCGTCATCTCCCATTTTAACTCTACATTTAAGCCGGCTGCAAAAAGTGACCAGGAATACTGATATATGCTGATCACCATCATCGCGACTAACGCTGCGGCAAGTAAGAACCACCTATGTTCAGCCTGGTTTGGCTTCAACAAACAAATTTTAAAACCAATCCCCCCTAACGTCTGCAACCAAACATTAAATTATCCATTCTCGCCCCTCCAACAGTTCCATTAGTAAGCGCCTTAAACTGAAACTGGATATGGCAATTATTTCTTTTCCTTTAAAAATATTACCTTTCACCATCAACATTCTTCATTAAAAAGATCTGGCAGCAGCCATCCAAAAAACAAGCGCCCTATTCTATTAAGCGTCTAAAATTGAAAAGTTCAGAAATTTTAAGGCTGGTTATATGGCTAATGCTTTGCCTTCACCTCTAGGATCAGAAGCTAGATGCGTTAACTTTTTCTTTATATTCTTTACTGCCACATGGGCTAATCCTATCTTTTCCAAATTTTTAAAGGTTAATTTGGGTTGGGATGGTTTAGGCATTCCCGATTCAGCTAAGAGGCTATTGTTTCCGTTGTAAATAAACCTTGGAGCTTTAAGGGCCTCTTCAGGGTTCATGCCGTAAATAAATATGTTTTCATATATTCTTGCGTGGATTTGAGGCCTCCACTCTCCGCCTGCACAACCAATTAAATGGATTTTTTCTAAGTCTTTAACGCCAAGTATTGAAAGCGTAGTAAGAGGCCTTTTTCTGGGAGCTGGACTATTCGGTACATTGACATTTTTGGCAAACCCGGAACCTCTGCATTGCACTGGAAAACCCAGAGAGATCAATCCTGAACCGAATGGGAGGAAAAGGCTTTGAATAAAGCCTAAAACTGTTTCGCCGTCGGAAACGACAAAAAATGTCGTGTCGCCACCGCTTAAGCTTAGGCTCTTAAAAGGCTTTTTACGAAGGGCTTCCTCAGCATTACCATAGGTTAGGTATTTATTCAAGTCTATTTTCATGTAGTCGGGATCTCCGATGAAGAGGTGCAGCAGTGGCTTCTGGGGAGCGGATTGGCGGCGCACCTGTTCTACAAGTGGATGGACCCTCAGCTCGCTCCGCTCGACCCCGCCAGTCCCTTGATGGCCTTCGCCGGCCTCCTGACCGGGA
>JBBITX010000055.1:0-7882 GCA_037440545.1 Candidatus Bathyarchaeota archaeon | reverse complement strand
TTTCCAGTTTCATCTTTTATTTCGAAAACGGCGAGGTTTACGTTTTCACCTTTTCCAGTTTTAACAGTTCTCATTATGGGCTTCGTTGCAACTTCTCCTTTAACATTTACTTTTTCCATGCCTTCTTTTAATTCGGCTATTTTGAGAAACTCTTTTTGCTGGCTTATCCCCTCTATGTAGGTTTCGGAGTCTATGTGTATTTCCAGTTTTTCATCAACGCCCTTTTTCACCTTTGCATTAACTATTTGTATTCTTTCCACTTCGCCTAGGAGCTTTTCAAACTCTTCAACTTTTTCGTTCCAGACAACCGCTGGAACTTCGCCTGTTTCATCGGCTAGTGTTAAGCGCATAACCTTTCCCTTCTCTGAACCCCTCCTCTCAAAAGTTGAAGGCTGAAACTTTTCCCTAACCCTGCCAAGCAAATTAACCCTCCTATTCCTGTGGGCTGCAGTTAAATTTCCAATATTTGTTGTAAGCTGCTGGATTGTTGGATAATCCTTTTCCATGCCTTCTGGACATATGTGAACTTCACCCTTAACTCCCATGTGAAGCTCTGTTTTACCCCTCAAACCCTCCTTAGTGTAACCATGCAAAAGCCTAACGATCTGCCCAGCTTTAATCTTACCGTCCTCTACAAATGAAACCTTATCATTCCATAAAACCACACGTAAAACTCCACTCTCATCAGCAACCAACAAACTTGCAATTTTAGACTTAAGATTTCTCCCAAAGGCTTTAGGGGGAAAAACAGCCAAAACCCTTCCCGTAACAGTTACATCGTTTAAACCTGGGACAAGCTTCCCTATAGGAATGGAAAGCTTAGAAGCTTCGCTTAAAAATTCAACCCCAAAGTCCGCAGCAATCATCCTCAACAAAACCTCATCAGAAATTAAACCGCCCGTCTTGACACGTTCAACCTTAAGCCTCTCCAGTAAATCATCCCTAGAAACATCCGGACGTTTCCCCATTATATACTCAATTATCCTTTCAACTTCATCCATATTAAACCAACATCAAACGTCCACAGGGAAACTTGAAAGATTTACGGCATACCATCCATATAAATCCTACAAAAAGCTTAATAAACTAAGCATTTCACTATTCCTTTTAGCATACAAACACCGCCCCGGTAGTATATCCGGCCTTTTCAAAAACTTTTGGCGATTATCTCCAGCAAAACCCCTCTTTCTCTATTTTCGACCCTATATATAGCCCAACGTTCACGTGAAGTTTTTCGTCCTTAATCTTCCATGTAACCCCCTAAAAACCGTTGTGACGAGGAAAAAATGTTTTTTCTTCTTTTAAGTTATAGAGACATTTTTGGTCTTCTTTTAACTTTTAATTGGATTTTTAGCGAAGTTTATGAATAGTCTTCCAATCGTACTTAAGTACACTTTGACGGCTTTTTAGGGAAGGCAGAGAAGAAATCGAATGCGAACATAAGAATAAAATGGCATTTTAAACTAACTTAAGTTGCCACGTCTCTGGTTTTAAGCAAAAATCATATCAATGCGTTTCGCATCTTTCTATTATTTTCAGCGTAAAGGTTAGGGTGAGACAAAGCCGCTTTGGATGTGATAAGAGTAGATGGCTGATGATGCTGCAACACCGTCGGAATTGTTGGATATAGGCAAGTATAGAGATAAGATTATTAATGGTCCCGTTGTTAGCACTTTTCTGTGGCTTGGGGTTCCTCCGCTATTAAACCAGCTTGTGCTCATAGCCTATAACGTCGCAGATACTTACTGGCTAAGCTGTTATAATGAGTTGTGTGTGTCTGTTCCCAGACAAGTTTTTCCCGTCATAATGTTATTTCAAGCTCTTGTAATGGCTACAAACGCTGCCTGTTTAAGTATAGTTTCGCAATATGTGGGGGCGAAAGCCTACAAGAACGCAAGCATAGAAGCCTCACGATTTTTTACAACTGCATGCTTTTCAGGAGTTGCGCTTAACATAATGCTCTTAGCCCTTAGAGAACAAATTTTCTCATGGCTGATATTTACTCCTCCTGAGATTTTTGATGATGTTATGGCTTTCTCCGCTGTCACAGCTTTTGATGTGCTCTTTATGTCGTTAGCATTCACCTTAACCACGCTTCTTCAAAGCGTGGGAGATACTAGACGGCCAGCCATAATTAACATTGTGGCTGTCGCGATCAATGTGGCGTTAGACCCGTTTCTGGTTTTAGGCGTATGGCCATTCCCACGTTTAGGGGTTGTCGGTGCGGCTCTAACGGATGTTATGGGGAAAATCTTGTCGATTGCCGGCCAAATTTACATCCTTAGGAAAAGTTATCCAATGTTAAGGCTTAGATTTACAAGCGATTTAAGTTTTGAGTGGGCTAAGCTTGTTTTAAGAATAGGCTTGCCTGTTTTATCTTTCGGAACAATGAATGGAGTTGCCTTTATTTTGCAGCAAAGGCTCGTCAACATGTTAGGCATAATTGTTGCAACAGCGTTTTCCATAGGGTTTGTGGTTATACAGATTGTTGATGGTATGCTTTTTGGATTATGCCAAGCCACCGCCATAATGGTGGGGCAAAGCCTTGGGGCAGCCAACCCTAAAAGGGCGAGGGAGGTAGCTTTCAAGACAACAGCAATTGTATTTATCCTTGTTGCGTTAGGAGCCGCCATTGTCTATCCACTTAGGTGGTTAATAGTAAGCATTTTTGCAAGCAACCTAACCATAATTGAAGAAACGCAACGGTTCTTGCATGTAGTGTTGCCATTACTTCCCTTTTTTGGAATTTGTATAAACGTTATGTCAATAGGAAGGGGGTCAGGCCACACAACCATTCCTACAACCATCGAAATTGTGAGAATATGGACCATAAGAATAGCCTTAGGATACTTCTCAGCGTTCACGCTCGGCATGGGCTCAATGGGCATATGGATACCATTTTCATTAAGCAACGCCATAGGTGGAATAGCCCTCGTTATCTGGGCAAAATATGGAAAGTGGGATAAAGCTGTAATAAAAACAACCCTCAGATAATGGTTAAATCTTTCATGTTAGCGTTAATAATGTGAAACAAAAACATTAAATTCCATTAGGAGACATTAAAATAAGCTTAATTTACCCCGACTAACTCGTTCTATAAAGGTAAACTTTTACCTGTGTTAATAAGATGTTAACATGGTTAAACCCTCAAGCATATAACGTAAGTCTTATTAGGAAGGGAATCGCAAATCTAAGTGAGCTTCCTGACCTGTGAAGTAAGCGTTAAAACCGCTTTCTTTACTTTTCGGTGGAGTTCAGCGCGTTTAAGTATAGATTGATAGAGCTGGTGAATTTGATGAGCACTGTTCTGGTTGTAGGATCAGGAGTTGGGGGTGCAACTGTTGCCAGGGATCTTGCGATTCAAGGGGAAAAAGTTACTATTATAGAAAAAGGGAAATATCAAAAGGTTGGCACTGAAAGGAGGGCCTTAGGGTTTTATGCTGGTTCTTCAACTTATCGTAGGCTGCTGAAGAATTTTTCTCCAGGCGAAAAGTCTTCTGAAGGGACGGAGATCTTAAGGGCAATAACTGTTGGAGGCAGCTCTGTTGTTACATTTGGTAATGGCGTCAGAGCTCTTCAAAGGGAACTTGAAACTTTAGGGATCAATTTAGAAGGCGGATTTAAAGAGGCTGAACGCGAACTTGGCGTTGCACCTTTGCCTGAAAGCTTCATGGGCGAGCGAACTAAAATTTTGATGAAAGCTTCAAAGGAGCTGGGGTACAATGTTAAACCCATGCCTAAGTTCATAGATTTCTCAAAGTGTAGAAGCTGTGGAAACTGTGTGGTGGGATGCCGCTATGGAGCCAAATGGACTGCACAAAAATTTGTGGGAGAAGCAGTTAAGGCTGGAGCGAAACTTGTCACCGACACATGTGTAGATGAGGTTATCTATTCAAGTGGCGAAGTGAAGGGGGTGCGCGTCCATGGCCCCTCCGGATCTTCCACAATTAACGCTGACAACATAGTTTTAGCAGCTGGAGGAGTTGAGACTCCCATAATTCTTCAGAAGTCAGGGTTAACAAATGCGGGAAGCAACCTTTTCGCTGATCTACTAGTTAACACTTACGGCATGATTAAGAAGGGCGAAATGAAAGATGAGATAGGTATGGCAACGTTGATAGATGAGTTCCATTTAAAACATGGTTTTATACTTTCACCAGTTTTGGATACAAATTTAGACATGTTCCTATATTTGCCAATTTTCAAGAAGACCCGTGCCTTTATGAGACGTAAAACTTTAGGGTTGATGACAAAGATCACGGATGACGACGCTGGAAAAGTTGATGTTAATGGAGAAATTCATAAACCCGTCACAGAGAATGACCGGAAAAAACTGGATATGGGTGTTAAAATCTCTAAAAAAATCCTGGCGCAAGCCGGTGCTGATCCAGGTTCCTTTTACGTAACCCATGTAAGGGCTGGCCATCCAGGCGGAACAGCTGGAATTGGAAGAGTTGTAAATACAGATCATGAAACTGAAATAAACCGTCTCTTCGTAAGCGATGCCAGCGTACTTCCCAAGGCTCCGGGAGCCCCGCCAGTTTTAACCATTGTTGCCCTGTCAAAAAGGTTCTCAGAGAAGCTAACATCCGAATACCTTTAGTTAAACCGTTAATGAAGGGGGCAGTCCTTTACGAATTTTATTGATTTTATTAATTGGGTTGGGCGACGGAGAAAGCTTAGGTTTTTCGGAAGAATCCTCCTCTTTATAGCCTTGAAAGTTCCCTTTTCCACCATGATTAGAATGGCTGGTCGTCGAATGGTATGCGCCTTTGCAGGTGCGCCGGCAATACTCCTGACGAATTCAACTATAAGCGAGGCTTTACATGATGCCAAACTACACTTCAAAGCAATGAGGTTTACAGTTGAAGAACTGGGTTTAGATACTGTTTGCCTAACAGCAGACATGAGCTTGGAGGCAGAAGCCTGCGGATGTGAAGTTAGTTATGCTGATCAAGCTCTTCCCACCGTGATTTCCCATCCGGTGAAAACTGTGGAAGACTTGAAAGGATTGAGAGTTCCTGATCCTTACCATGATGGAAGAATGCCTGTCTTCATAGAGACCATGAAAATGCTCAGAGACAACTACACCATGATAAAAGTCGCCGAGGTCATAGGTCCTTTTACTCTAGCGGTTCAATTGGGCGGGGCGCAAACGACTTACTTGAATATTAGAAGGAACCCTGAGTTCCTTAAAGCTCTAATTGATTTGTGTGTTCAGGTGATAACATCCTATGCCCAAGCGTTAATAGATGCAGGAGCCGACATAATATTAATTGCAGAGCCTGCGGGTTCTACAATGTCATCAAGCCACTATCAAGAATTTTCTGGAATATACACTGAGAAAATAATCAGATCTCTGAATAAACCTGTAATTCTTCATGTATGCGGCAAAGCAGACCACCTCATAGAAAAAATGTGTGAAACCGGAGCAGCAGGGATAAGCGTTGACGAAGTTAATCTTCCTTCAATAATCGACCGAGTTCCTAAAGATACAGTTATCCTTGGCAACATAAGCCCGGTAAAAACTATTTGTAAATGTCCTCCTGAAAAGATTCAAGAGGAAACTGTGGAGTTGCTCAAGCTCATGGATCGTAAAAAGGAATATGTTGTTGCTCCAGGATGCGATTTAGTCCCTGAAACACCCTTGGAAAATATACGCTCCTTTGTTGAGGCTGTTAAGAAACATAAACAACTAAGAGATTCAGGATACTTTACTTTCCTCTAACGTGGAACCTATCTTACGTCTCTTCTTCAGCCATAGAATAAAATTAACTGGGTTTTCATGTTTCACAATCGCAGGCTAGATGTAGGTGCAGGAAGTTAAGTTTATTAAATAAATGCAAAATATTTCAGTAGTTTTAGTTTTACTCAAGGTTGCGATAGGATTGGATGATAAAGTAAGAGGCTCTATTGAGCATAGAATAGAAATTGAACTAGAATCAAAAATATTGAATGTGGACAACTATTCTTCGCCTCATTCTATTTTGGCTCCACTTGAGTTTCAGCATGTGCGTTTCATTTTAGCCTAAGGTAATCGTTCTACAACTGCCTTGAACTGTTCTCTTGTAAAGGCTTTAAGTGTGGTTGTTTTGACGGTTCCGCCGGAGCCCAGCCCAAGCAAATAGGCCATGGCAACTTCGTCGCTGGGCACTTCTGCGATGCCAACATAATCATACTCTCCCATTACTGTGTAGAAGCCTATCAATTTTCCTCCCATAGCTTCAAGCGCTTTAACAGCCTCTTCAATCCTTTTCGGTGCGTTCTTGATGTCTTTTAGCCCTTGATCTGTCAGTCTCATCAAACAAATATAGATTGGCATACACATTTCACCTCCTTTTATTCTACATTTCTCTCCAGCTTTGAAGAGAGAACCCAACTCTCATGTGAAAAGCAACATTGAGTGCTTAATCCCATGCAAGTAAGGTGCAATTAATTTTGCAGCTTATCTCTCTTATAAAGTTTGCCGCTGCCCCGAAATTTAGCCCTTTAATCTCTAGGTATACCACCGGAGTTCATAGGCTTCGAAGCGTTAAACAGTTTAAGTGAAGATGAATGGAAGTATAACTTGAACGGTTGTGGTATTTTATCCTGGCATAACGTAAACACGCTCATGGACATGCACAAGCAAATAGCAAAAAGAGCTGGAATGGAGGAACAGCTCAATATTGAATTGGGACCCGAAAACCTGACTCAAAAGAAGTATGAAAACATCGTAAACAATTTCCTCATCTCGAACGCGATTCAAGTCACGGTTCTGTGAAGTATTTCATTTTAACATACCTCGCTTAAACTTAGGCCAATTAGCCTAAATTTGGGTTAGAATCATTTCCAAGTGAAAACAAGAATGAACAGCAGCGTTTTCACGTTTCAGCGTAGAACAACGGAGTTTCCATGTCAAAGGCTACTGGATCAAAATTGGCTATTATTATCCTAATGTGTTAGCGTTGCATAGAATTGAAAAGCAAACGCTCAACTTAAGGGAACCCTATTAATCTTGAGCCTTACAATCTTGGCATGTGCAAAGAACAAAAAACTGAGGGAAGATCATCCAGAACAATTTTGAAAGTGCGGGGGTTTACCATTTGGCTCTGCCTCTCATGTTCTCCATTCGCTTTCCCCGCTGTGGCTTTTGAAGGGCGTACGCGGTTGGAATTCTAATTCTTGAAGAATCCTCCGGTATAATTCTGGGTCTATTCGAAATCCAGCTTTCAAAAGTTCGTTTAGCGTTTGGTCTGCCTCATTTTTTGTTATTGTTTTTTGTTTGAAGGCTTGGATTATTATGCTGCATGTTCCAATGGGTGTTATGTTAAGCATCTTTGACACCCTTCTTGCCTCTTTATCGTCCGCAATCAGGTATTTTGCGTTGAGCTGCTTGCAGAGTTTGATGGCTTCTTTCTCTCCCAAACCAAGCCTTGTGTTGGTGTCTAAGAAACGGTATTCAACGTCTGTTTCTGGTTTTATCGTTTCTTTTATAATCCACTTTCCCACAGCCTTTTCAATAATGAAGGCGTCGCTTATTTTAAGCGCTTTTCCAATGGTTACAGCCTCCTCGAAAACAGCGTTGGGAATATAGATTTTCTTGAAAACATCTCTAATGATGTTTAATCTGCCGATCTTCGCCAGATAGATAAGCGGGGTGGAGTTCGAAACGGCGATGACGAGCTTATCCTTGTCCAAGCGCCTTCAAATCCTCTTCAAAACCCTCAACATCATATTGAACCGTAACCTTCCTCTGCGCCAACACATCAATCATCTCCCAAATTGAGATTTCAGCGATTTCAGCCGCCCTTGAAAGCGTAACAAGCCCATCCCTATACAATTCCACAGCTTTCTTGAGCTTCCACTCACGCGTATAATGCTCCAAAGCCCTCTCCAAAAT
>JBBITX010000054.1:0-7907 GCA_037440545.1 Candidatus Bathyarchaeota archaeon | reverse complement strand
ACAGAGAAACAATGTACGGGTACGCGGTTGTAGGCGAAACAATTAAGCGCAGCCCCTACCTAGGCGACCAGGCAGGCATAACGAAACTATACGGATAAACCCTCTTCCCCTTTTCTTCAATCATGAAATCAGATGTAGACTAAGGCTTTCCATACTGCGAACCGACATGCCGAAGATGTTAGAGGCAGTCGACACTTGTGGAATTAGCGCTCCGAAAAGTTCATAAACAAAGTCAACGAAGGACAAACCTTAAAACCATAAAGTGGGACTCAACTAATATTTAGTGCGGCTAATGTGAGCAGTGTCGACACGGCGAAACAGATGCATGAAGATGAGACCAATTGCTGAAAGGCTTAAGCATAGAGGGTCAGGAAACAGCGCTCAAAGAGACCCACAATATAGTTGAAAGCATCAAAAGAATGGAACATATAACAAGCAAAGTTAAAGCCAAGCATAAACCAGACATTTAAACGACTTTTCTCTCTAAAAAGAGGGAAAATAAGCGTTCTAAGGCGTCAAACTGGCTATGTCATGCCTGTGATTTCGAGGATTGCTGTCGGCCTCTTTATTCTGGGCTCACTGCCTCCTAAACTTTAAAGTTGTGGTTCGTGTCAACTGTTTTTGCATGTAGAAGATTTTTAAGTTTTGGCTATTTGATGCGTCAGAGGAAGTTGGGGCAGGTTTAATGCGCCATTGCATGGAGGAAATGGGAAATCTCTCCGATTTTCTTCCTGATCTTTATGCTAGTAAGACAGGGGAGAGAAGGAAAACTTAGATTCCTGGCACATACGAAAATGAAGAATGGTTCATTTAATTTATCAACTTGAATTTGCGCATTAAATGTAGAGTATATTGATGTATGGCCCCGTAATCTACTTAAAGATGAGGATTGGGCTTCAGTCTCCTAGAAGGGAGCGTTATATGGCGCTTGCCTATTGTTCTATTTAGAACTCGTCTCTTTTGCCTCGCATTCGTATCGTATCTTGTTGCCCTCCCTCAATATCTTGAAGGAGAAGTATGGGTTAACCTTCGGATCTTTAACAACGCTCCATAAACTGTAGAGCTGTGGGAGGAATACTTGGAAGTTTGTGATCTCCTCTTGACAGTGGGGAGCCCATATATGGAGTAGCCTTTCATTTGATTCCGCTTCCGTGGGAATTGCTGTAGATCTTCCTATTACTCCGAAATCTGTTTTTTCCCATTGATGAATCCTGTAACCAATGGGAGGTGCATCTTCCTTAACATTTTCTCCAGTAATACTTATCGCAGCAGCCACAACAACATGATCGTACACAATTATTGATTTTATTTCTTCTGGGAGATTTTTCACATCTTCCCATCTGATGCAGGGCTTAATGAGGGTTCCATCAGACCAGACTTGTGGCGCCATGTGGATAGCGCCGATGGCGGCGTTATGCTTGGGCTTTTTAATCCAGTAGAAGTCCTTATGTTCTTCAGGATGCCAAAGGGCGAAGCCCTTCTCCATGTTACACCACCACCAATTCAACATTTTCGATGTGACTCCGTCTAGCTTCCAGTCTATATGTACGCGGCCTTTCTCATCTGTCCACACCCTCATATGTACACCCCTATTACGTTAACAAAAAAGTGCCGTAAACTTTATAAAAATTGTTATAAAATCACGTTGTTGTGATAACTTTTGGAAATGAGTTTTATTGAAGAAAATGTTACCAAAATTTTTTATTATGAAGAAATTATAGGTTTTACTGGTGGTGTTAAAATTGCATACAATAAAAATTGATTTTGATAAATGTACATCTTGTCGAACGTGTGTGGGGGCATGTTGGGAGGACGTTATTAGATGGGATGAAACAAGAAAGGTGCCTGTTGTTATGTATCCCGAAGATTGTCTAGTGTGCGGTTTATGTGAAGTTCTCTGTCCAGCAAAATGCATAGAAGTTATCCCTGATTGGCAGAGTAAAAGGTGGCCTAAAGAATTATCCAGTCGCATAACATCACCAGCTTATGGTTAAGGGGTTGGTGAAATTTGAGCTTAACTGAAACTTTAGAAAATACAATTTCCACAGACATTCTTGTTGTGGGAGGAGGCATAGCTGGGCTTACTGCTGCAATAGCGGCTAAGGAGGCAGCACCTGAACTTAATGTGCTGGTAGTAGATAGGGCTACGGGAAGCGCAGGGTGGGCTGGTAAAGCTCCCCGTACAGCAGGCCACTTCACTTTTGTAACACCTGAAGACGACCCAGAGGACTTCATTAAATACATTGTATGTAACATAGGCTACTTTCTAAACGATCAGCTATTGCTCAGAGAGTACGCATACGCTACTAGAAAGCTTATAATGCAGCTTAAGCTATGGGGCGTAACAATAATTAGTAGACCTGACGGTAAAATCCAATATAATAAGATTGGCCCATTCCCATGGGGAACAACCCTAGCAGACCTTGATATGTGTGCTAGAATGGCCACGTATGCAAAGAGGCTAGGCGTTAAGTTTCTTGATAAAGTTTTCATTGCTGATCTTATTAAAAGCGATGAGCGAGTTACGGGCGCCGTAGGCTTCAGCTTACTTGATGGAACATTCTACATTTTCAAGGCGGGGGCAACAATTCTAGCTTGCGGAGATCAGAATTATGGGCTCATGCCATTGTGGAATGGTATTGGAAGCGGCATATTGGCGGCTTACAGGGCTGGAGCTGAAATGAGAAACGCCGAGTTTGGAAATTATGGCGGAGGCTTTCTAAACGCCGACGTGCCTCAATCTGGAGATTGGCTTGTCACCGGACAGGATTTCCTATACAACGCTAAGGGGGAATATCTAACCCCTAAATATCGACCTGGTCCACGTCCAGATTCTGATCCAGAATCATATTTTGCTTGGTATAAGGAAACCTTAGCTGGGAATGGCCCAATATATGTGGATGCATTAACCTCCATATCAGATAATCAAAGAAAATTTTTCTTCGCATTGCCGGGAATGCGCCCGCTTGCAGATGAGTTCTGGAAAAACTTAATCATGAAGAGCATAGCCGGGAGAAAGGATCCCATGGCGAAGTTTATCAGGGTGGTACATGCATTTCAGGGCGAGATTTCCTGCCTTAAAGTGGATAATTACGGCACAAGCCTACCCGGACTCTTCGCGGTGGGAGACATAAGTTTCGGAGGATCAGCGTTATATGGGGCGGTTCCATCACCGCCAGGCCGAATTAAGGGCAGTGGCTTAATGAACGCTGTTTTTTCAGGGGTGAAGGGAGGGTCAAATGCAGCGTTTTACGCTAGGGCTTTAAAAGCTGCTAAAATTGAGCCTCAAGTCAGTTATTCACAAGTTAAGGAACTTATGGAGAGAGTTCTTGCGCCCCTACGTATGGAGAATGGAATACCGCCTTCCGAAGTTATGTATAAGGTTCAAGAGGTTGTCTATCCGCTTGACTATAGTATTATTAAAAGTGGGGATAGGTTGAAGGAGGCGTTAGACAGGATCCTAGCCTTGCATGAAGATTTAGGCAGAATGAAGGCCAAAGATTATCATGAACTTTGTAAGTGTATGTTCGCTGAAAGTATGGCTTTATGCGCAGAAATGTTTTACAGAGCTTCGCTGATGAGAACGGAAAGCAGAGGATTCCATTATAGAGAAGACTATCCAAATTTGGATAATAAGAACTGGCTAAAATGGATAATTATAAAAAGGGAAGATGAGGCGATGAAACTTTATACAGAGCCAATCCCAATGGAAAAGTATCCTTATAAGCCTACAGAAGAGTAGCAAGAAAACCCTCTAGAGTTCACACCATACTTTTTTGATATTTACTGGTTTATTGTTGATGTTTGATTGTGTTTGATCGTTTAGGGGAAGTTCCGCCTGAAATTCCCTAAATTGGTGCAGCTTAAATGTTAATTTTACCATTTTGTCCAGTTTGATGTTGATGGTTTTTGGGTTTGTAAGAAAATCTTATAAGTTTTCTTTTCTTATAATGTGCTAAACTGGTCTGTGAATAGGTGGATGTTATGAAGGCTCCTTTAGAAGGTGTAAAAGTGTTGGATTTCACGCATGAGGTTGCAGGTCCACACTGCACTATGTTGCTCGGAGACTTGGGTGCTGAAGTTTTTAAAGTGGAGGTTCCTGGGCGGGGGGATCGTGGAAGATATTGGGTTGGAATGCGTGAGACTATTTTTATTGTGAATAACAGGAACAAAGTTAGCGTTGCCCTGGATCTTAAAAGCGATGAAGGTAGGAAGGCTGCTGTGGAACTTGTGAAAAGGGTTGACATTATAGTTGAGAACTTTGTGCCTGGCACAATGAAGAAGTTTGGTTTAGACTATGAAAGCGTGAAGAAGATTAACCCTAAGATTATTTACTGTTCAATTTCAGGGTATGGACAGGAAGGCCCTTACAGTAGCCGGCCAGCATGGGATCCAATAATTGAAGCTGAATCTGGTTTGATGTCTTTGACAGGCGATCCTGAACCCTGCTTACCGTCTAGAATTCCAGCTTCCATAGTGGATTATGGAGCAGCCGTCTACGCAGTCGTGGGAATACTGGCCGCGTTGATTTTCAGGGAGAAAACAGGGAAGGGACAGTTTATAGATATATCAATGCTTGACGTTGCAACATTATGGGCAGGCTACTGGATTGCCTACACCTATCTGACTGGAGAAGTTAGGGAGAGGATGGGTTCAGCTGCGCCTGTGGGAGCTCCATACCAGGTTTTTAAAACAAAGGATTCCTACATTTTCATAGCCGCTTTCGAAGATGAACATTGGAAGAAGTTCTGCCAAGTCCTTGGAATAGAATACATGATGAACGAGCCTCAATTCTCAACGAGGGAGCTTAGAAGCAACAACAGAATAACCCTAGTCAACAAGCTTAACCCCATAATAGCAGAATGGACAACTGAGGAGTTGACTAAAAAACTTACAGATGCTGGAGTGCCATGCGCCCCAGTTAGAGACACAAAGCAGGTTTTAGACCATCCTCAACTAAAATACAGAGGTATGCTGGTTGACGTGAATTATAAAGGGCAGAAAGTGAAGATTCCAGGGATACCCTTCAAATTCTCAGAATGTGAACTGACAATAAAACGCCCACCCCCTGAAATAGGGGAACACACAAAAGAGGTACTGGAGAAATTAGGCCTAGCCTAAAACCAATAAGGTCAAACCGGTAACACATCTGAATCTTCCCATATTTCTAGGGGTAACTTTCTATTAGTGGAAGCCGTAAAACTTATTATTATGATGTATAAGTATGCTAGGAATTGTGGTTTAAATGAAGGTTTTCGTGGTAGATTTATCTGTTTGCAACGGGTGTTATAACTGTCAAATAGCCTGCAAGGATGAACATGTTGGAAATGATTGGACACCTTATGCAAAACCTCAACCTTTAACTGGCCAATTCTGGTTTAAAATGGTTGAAAGGGAAAGGGGATCTTACCCCAAGGTTAAGGTAAGTTATATTCCAACCCTTTGCAATCACTGTGACGAGGCGCCGTGCATTCCGTCATGCCGATTCAAAGCCATATATAAGAGACCTGACGGATTGGTTTTAATAGATCCTTTGAAGTGTACGGGATGTAAAGATTGTGTTTATGCATGTCCATACGGCTCAATATATTTTAACGAGAACTTGATGATAGCTCAAAAATGCACGGGATGCGCTCATTTACTGGATAAGGGAGACATACCGAGATGTGTGGATGCATGTCCAACAGAAGCCTTAAAGTTCTGCGAGGAGGAAGAAGCAAAGGAACTTCTAAAACAGGCAGATTTACTTAGACCTGAACTTAAACAAACAAGGCCTAGGGTGCACTACCTACACCTTGAACTTTTGAAACCCTATGTGGCTGGAGACGTATACGACCCTGAAGAAGACGAATGCATCAAAGAGGCAAAAGTGAAATTAATAGAGGAAGAATCTGGAAAAACTTTAGAAACAGTTACAGACCACTTCGGAGACTTCTGGTTTAAAGGCTTAGAACCTAATAAATCCTTCACAATAAAAATTGAGAAAGAAGGATACTCCCCGGTGGAAATTAAAAACATAAAAACAGAAAAAGACGTAGTAATAAACGATATAAAAATGTACAAAGCATAGTTAAGAGGACGCATAGGCTTTTCCACTTCTACTTTTCTGTTTTGCTTTAAAGTTTAGATTTTCTCAGGTTTTACGCTTTAATTTTTAAAGGATCAATTATGCAGCTGGGCATATGTGAGTTTTTGAAGGGAATATTTAACGTTACAGTTTGTCGTAGGCTAGTAGGATAACTGAATAGCCAAGCACAAGGGTTGAAATTGTCCATGAAGGAACATGAAAACCTGAAGTTGCCCACATGAAAAAATCCATCAAAGCGTTAAAGGCTTGAACGAAGCAGGACACTTTAATAAGCTGTTTAATGGTTTTCTTATCGACCATAAGCCATCCTTGCAGAGAAAATCTAAGCCTAATAATAATTAATTTATGAAAGGGCAATCAGAATTTGAAATTAAAATTTGAAATAAACGTAAAATAGAAATGATTCATTTGAAACTTTCATTTCCACAAGGTTGGGAAGGCTTTTCATTAAAGTTTCTTTGAAGTTTTCAGAGACGGTGGGTTGTGGCGTACCATTTCAGGGCTTGGAAGAATCCAACTTCTAGGATTGCGGCTAGGAGGAATAGGAGGTAGATTGCGGCTAGGCTTTTGTTTGTTAGTTTTCTTGAAAGTGTTTTGTTTATGGATGTGTATATTCCGTAGGCTTCAACAACGCCGTGGGGTAGGGTTATGAGCATGATCATTCCAGCTAGGTCTATTGCAATTTTTCCATTGAAGAAGGCGTTCACCTTTAAAATGCTTATTATAAGCACCATTATGGTGAATATGGCTGCGAAGAGGTTGGGGTGGTCAAGCACTACATAGTCAATTTTCCTTTTAGGGAGGAAGGTTTGGACGAAGTCAACGTAGAAGCTCATGCCGATAATTATTAGGGAAACCACAATCACGTTGTGGATGAAGACAAGAGCCACGGCTAGGGGTGGATTCAAAAAAACATTCTCAACATTCGCTAGGAAAAGCATGTTCTCAAAATAAGCTAACAGTAGGAAGAAGGCGAAAGTTCCCCCTAATGTTAATGTTCTTCTTTTTCTGTTTATTGGTTATTCCTCCACAGACCTTGTTCATAATATGCGGTAAGGGTGGAAAATATGCCTTTTATAACAATTTTAAATTTTCGTTTTGAAAAGAGGAGATGAACTTTGCGGAGTTATAGTTTTACGGTTTTCCTCCTCCCACATGTTTCAGCCGTAAGCTTGTTTTGCCGAAGATGACTCAAAGGGTTTTGAATGAGAAGCTTTCCACAATAAGCCATGTGGTTGTCCATCCTAAATATCGAACTATAGGTTTAGGGTCTAAGCTTGTGCGTAAAACACTATGTTTAGTGGGTACGCCTTACGTGGAGATGCCTGCAGTGATGGCTAAATACAACACATTCACGGAGAAGGCTGGGATGGTTAGGGTTGCTGAGCTGCCTCCCACTAAAGAAGCTTATGCCATTGGGGAAACTTTAAGGAGGCTTGGGTTTAAGTTCCTCTCAAAAAGCTTCAGCCGCTCAACCAAACTCCTAACACCAAACATAAAAGAAAACAGAGAAAAAGAAACATAAAAACCTACATTTTAAGTTGCCACGTCCTATAAACGCCATGGAAGATTAAAATTTTAGCCTAAAGAGGTGGGTTCAAACCCTTCCCCGACGCCGATTTATCAGTTAAGACTCATTTCTTGACTTTTTAATGTGTGGTTATAGGTGATGTTCCTTCGCAGGAAAGATGCATAAGTTTCCATATGGTTTATATAATACGATTGATATATAATACGATTGATATATACCGTATTACAGTGGTTTCCTTGTCGGAAACAATTAGTCTAAGATTGCCTCGCGAAACTATAAAGAAGCTAC
>JBBITX010000053.1:0-8239 GCA_037440545.1 Candidatus Bathyarchaeota archaeon | reverse complement strand
AAGAGGATAATTTTTAATTGCAACTAAAAGTGTTTTAGATTAGGACGTTGCAACTAAATGGATAAAAATGGTTTTATTCTTCTTTTCAGTTGTAGAGACAATTTTGGTCTTCTTTTAACTTTTAATTGGATTTTTAGCGAAGTTTATCAATAGTCTTCCGATCCTATTAAAGTACACTTTGACGGCTTTTTAGGAAAGAAAAGCAGAGAAGAAAGCCAAGGCGAAAAGAATAAAATAGCATTTTAAACTAACTTAAGTTGCCACGTCTGCAAGCATGATAAACCTTATAAAGCCCTGATCCTTTCTGATGTTTCGTTTCATTTCACTTTCAACTCTTTAAACTTTTTAAGCGAGTATTCAACAATTTTTAAGGCTTCTTTTGCGTTTCTCCATTCTTTAAATTTAACCCATTTGTGGGGTTCAAGACGCTTATATGTTTCAAAGAACTCCTGGATTTCTCTGAGCTTATGTGGGTGGACGTTGCTTATGTCTCTGTAACCCTCAAATCTGGCATCGTTAACAAGAACTGATAGTATTTTAGGGTCTTCACCCTTCTCATCTTCAACTACCAGTGCGCCTATAACTCTAACCTTGACTAGACATCCAACCTCGAGGGGTTCATAGCTTAATGCCATAATATCTAAGGGGTCTTCATCGTCAAACCATGTTTGGGGCACAAATCCATATTCAACTGGGAAAACAGTAGATGAGGGGATTATTCGGTCTAGAACGAAGACATCCCATTTAATGTTGTATTCGTACTTATCCCTTGAACCGCTGACAACTTCGACAACCATGTTTAAAATATTTGGAGGCTTATCCCCGCATGGTATATCTCTCCATAGGTTCATTCCTAACACCTCAAACCAAAGCATCCACCTTGCTATTTAGGTTTTCGCCTCACAAACAGATTCGGTGAGAACTCTGTTATAGCATATATGCATAATCCCAGAGGTTTAAATCAGAAATTGCAATTGCTGGTGAAACCTAAAAACTTCAGTTCAGCCTTTCAAAATGGGATAAGGAATTTTTCCAGTTGTGGAGAAATCACTATTCTCCTCTTAAAGTTCTTCTTTTGACTTCAAACTTTGCCTCTCTTTGTTTTGCGTAAAGCTCCTTCCTTAAAGCTTCAAGCATTTCAATTTTCCTTCCAGAATACTCTGCGGCTGTAATAATTTTAACTCCACGCTTTTCAGCTTCTTCATATACTGGTTTAATTCTCGTTTTGTAGTTTATGTCGCGGAGAAAGTGGTGGTCTAAAACAAGGGTGTGGAGGTTCGTTTCTTTTATGGCTTTAACAAGGTTGCTGTTTGATTTTTCAAGGCTTTGATAGGAATAGCGGTATCCAAGCATGTAGGTCATTGGTCCATCAGCGAACATTACCTCTGGCTTTTCTTTCAAAATGAACTCTATCTGGTCTTCGAGCGATGGCCCTTCCACGTCTGATGTGTGTAAAAATTTTTCACCATCACTTTCTATGCTAACCATTGTTACATATCCCAGCTTAGGGTTTGTACCATGGCATACAGCCTTTGAAAACCTTACAACGGTGCTGCTGATTTTGAAGGTTTTTCCATCTGCAACTTCCAACGTTCTAGGTAAACCTCTAATTGCCTCAAGGAAGAATTCAGCTCTCCCTTTTTGGCTTATGTTAATGTTCTGTGTCGGATTTTTTATGAAGACAGTTTTTCCCATGTAAAGCTCAGGAAATTCTGGGTCATGGTGGTCATAATGGTAATGTGTCACAATTAAAACTTCAGAGTTTTCAGCCTGCTGCTTTATAAGGTTCCATGTTTCTTCAAGCCTCTCCCACTCAATGGGGTGGGGTTCCAATACATACCTGGATGGAGCTAGAGAAACCCCTGGGTCTATAAGTATTTTTGCATCATCTGTTTCAACAAATGTTGCCATAGAGCGTACGCCAAAACTGTCGAAGGCTAAGGGGTAAATTTTCCTAATCATCAGGCTTTCGCATCCTTAAAAAACGTTTCGAGTTTTCTGATTTCAGTTTTCTTCAGTATTTCTGTGCACTTTTTAGGGTCTAAGGGCTTGAATTCCAGTTTGAGGGTTTCAAGAAGCCTTTGAACGTCTTTTGCTATGTCTGGCGCGGCAAGTATCCCTCTCACCTCACGATTTGTTCTACATTTAACGGCTTCTACATATTTGGCTAGCTGCAATGCAGCTTCCCTTCCAGCTGTTTTGCGTTTAATCTCAACAACCACAAACCTCCCATTTTTATCTACTCCGTAGACATCAACAAATCCAGGTTCAACACTTTTCTCGTAGCTTAAGGGTTTAAAATCTTCCTCTAAAATCGATGGCTCAAAGAGTATGGCTTTCTTCATGTCCTCCTCGCTTGCATATAAGGAGAACTCTCCAGAATCAGCCAGCGTAAAAGCTGAGATCATGTAGATTCTGTCAAAGAACACCCTAACAGACTCATGAGGCTTTCGCCTTGCAGCATGAATTTCCAATGTAGCATCATCGACTTTAGCGTGGAATATGCATCCTGGAGGCTGCCAGTTCACCGGCTCATACCCTTCTGATCTGTGGACGAGAAGTGACCCGTCCTTTTTGGCTATAAGAATACGTTCGCCGGGCTCAAGTTTAGACCTCGCCCTCCCAGAATAGTTCACCCAACAATTTCCCACCAAAAGAAGCGTTCTACGTTGGGAAAAAGCTTCATAGGCTATTTTTCCAGCTTCAGACACATCGGGATTGACTAACACTTTTATCGGCTTATAATTAGACAATTTATCCGCCGATAATTTTAGAAGCCTAACCATCAGATAAAATTTCTGAAGGGCTCTATGAAAAATTGGCTTCGAAAACGTGGCACCATGGGATTCTACAATTTAACAGCCAAAACCTATGACGTGCAGTACAGCGAGGAGCAGAAGGTTAAAATTAAAGCAGCACTTGAAATTATAAAAATTGGATGCAACAGCCTAGTGTTAGACATGGGCTGTGGAACAGGCCTATTATTTGACCACGTGGCATGCCAAGTCGAAAGGGTTGTAGGTGTCGATTTTTCGAAAAGCATGCTGAAAATAGCGAAAAAACGTGCCGAGAACTTTAATAATATAGATTTAGTTTTGGCTGATGCAGATTATGCTCCCTTTAAAGAAGGAGTTTTCAGCCATATATTCGCTGTTACACTGCTTCAGAACATGCCGAATCCTAGAAAAACTTTAAAGGAGATGAAAAGGATTGCAGGGAGGAACGCCTTAATAATCGTAACAGGATTAAAGAAAAAGTTCTCCTATAGCCTTTTCGAAGATTTGTTAAGCAATATTGGCCTAGAAACAATTGAAATATTAAAGGGTGAAAGCCTAAAATGTTATATTGCCGTTTGCAGAAATTCTCCTAATTAAATTCCATACGGCTAAGACTAATATATATGAGAGTAGAGTTTAGAATACCTCTCGTATGAGCCTCTAAAATTGATGCTTGGGTGGTTAGATGCCGCTTAAAACCTTAAAAACAGACAGTGCGGATGCCTTAACCCTTGAGTGGATTTTACACGTTAAAAATTATAAGTTAACCATTAATAGGAAACTATGCGTAGGATGCGAAATTTGCACTTTTGCATGTCCAAAAGAGGCTGTTAGACTTGAAAGGCAGCCGAAAACTAAGGATGGCAAAGTTCAACGTGCAAAGGTTGACATAAGCCTTGAAAAATGCAACTTCTGCGGTATATGTGATGTACTCTGCCCATACGGCGCCATAGAGGTAACAATAAACGGGGAGCATATTTTGTCAGTTGTTGAAAAGGAAAGTTTTCCAAAACTTGTACGGGAAATTCAGGTCAATTCTGAAAAATGTCCAGTTGACTGTTCTGAATGTGAAAAAGCATGTCCCCTTAACCTCGTCAAGGTGAAAAGGCGTACTTCTGAGGGGAAGATTATTGAGAATGCAGATTTATTATCCGAAATGGCGAGGAAGTCTGTTAAGGTTGAAGTTGAAATTGAGAAGAGCAGATGCCCATGCTGTAGAATATGTGAATTTAAATGCCCAGAAGGCGTTATTCATGTGCGAAAGTGCTTTTATGGTAAGATTAACATAAATCAGGAAAAATGTCCAAAAGATTGTAGAGACTGCCTAGAAGTATGCCCCATAAAAGGGGCTCTCTACATATCTGAAGCTGACGGGAAGGTTCATGTAAACGAGTTGTTCTGCGTTTTCTGTGGAGCCTGCAAGGTCGTATGCCCAGTTGAAGAAGCCTTAGAACTTAAAAGGACTAAAATAGTTCATACTCCTGTCCGCTCGGGTGCTTGGAACAAGGCTCTGGAGCGGTTAGCCTCCCCGCGTGAAATGACAAAGGAGTTGAAGGCTAAAGGTTCAGATAAGGCGTTAGGATCTGTCGGTAAAAGGTTTGGTTGGAAGGTGGTTTAATGGTTGAAAAGAAAGGGCAAACCCAAGGTGACGGGGAAGAACTACGCATAGGAGTTTTCATATGTCACTGCGGCCTAAACATAGCTGGAGTCTTAGACATTAAAGAACTTGTAGAGTTTGCTAAGACTATTCCAGACGTTGTTTTCGTGAAGGAAAACCGTTATACATGTGCTGACCCTGGACAGGATGAAATTAGAAAAGCCATTAAGGAACATAGGCTTAACCGAGTTGTAGTAGCTGCTTGCTCGCCTAGAATGCATGAAGTAACCTTCCGTCGAACTGTTTCGGAAGCCGGATTAAACCCCTACCTTTTTGAAATGGCAAACATTAGAGAATTCTCCTCTTGGTGTCATCCAAGCACGCCTAAGGAAGCGAATGAAAAGGCAAAAGACCTTATAAAGATGGCAGTGGCGAAGGCTAGGCTTCTCATGCCTCTTCAAACAATAGAAGTCCCTGTAACCAACAAAGCCCTAATAATAGGTGGAGGAATAGCAGGGATGAACGCCGCCTTAGATTTAGCCGAGATGGGCTTCAAAGTATACCTTTTAGAGAAGGGTGAAAGCATAGGCGGCCACATGGCTCAGCTTGACAAGACTTTTCCAACCTTGGACTGTTCCATATGCATTGAAGGGCCGAAAATGGTTGATGTAGGTCGCCACCCAAACATTGAGATAATCTCTTACGCCGACCTGCTAAGTGTTAGCGGTTTCATAGGCAACTTCAAGGTTAAAATCCGTAAAAACCCCCGTTATGTTATTGAGGAAAACTGCACTGGATGCGGTGAATGTAAAGACGCATGTCCAATAGAGTATCCTAATGAATGGGATATGGGTTTAGGCGTTAGAAAGGCCATTTCAGTGCCCTTTGACCAGGCGGTTCCTCTCATCTACACTATAAATAGGGACTACTGCATAGAATGCTTTAAGTGCGTAGATGCATGTGGTGCAAGGCAGGCTATAAACTTCGATCAGAAACCAGAGGAAATCGAACTTGAAGTCGGCGCCATAATTGTTGCAACAGGATATGACGTTTACCTCCCATACGATAATCAGCTTTATGGATATGGAAGATACACAAATGTTATTACATCCTTGGAATTTGAAAGGCTTATACTTGCAGCAGGCCCTACAGGCGGAAAGGTTGTAAGAGCCTCTGACGGGCAGAAACCCCACAGCGTCGCCTTCATCCAATGTGTTGGTTCAAGGGATACGAACAAGTATCCTTACTGCTCCAACTTCTGCTGCATGTACACCCTTAAACATGTAGTTCAGCTTAAAGAGAAGTATAGAGAGGACATTGAGGTTTACGTTTTCTACATGGATATGAGGACAAATTTCAAGGGTTTCGAAGAGTTTTATCAAAGGGCAAGGGAGCTAGGCGTAAACTTTATCCGTGGAAGGGTAAGTCGAATATTTGAGGACCCTAAGACTAAAAACCTAATCATACATGCAGAAGATGCAAGCCTCGGCATGCCAATAGAATTTGAAGCGGAAATGGTTGTTCTAGCCACAGCAGCCATACCAAAAAAGGGAGCTGAGGATATTGGTCGAATCCTCAATTTAACGAGGGGTGGAGACGGCTTCTTTATGGAAAGTCATCCCAAACTTAAACCCTTAGACTCACCTACAGATGGAATATTCCTAGCCGGGGCATGTCAAGGCCCAAAGGATATTCCCTACAGCGTTTCCCAAGGATGTGGTGCCGCATCAAGAGCTGCAACAGTGCTTTCAAAGCCTAAATGGAAAATTGAACCCATAATAGCCGTCGTAGACAGCGGAAAATGTAGAAACGTGACCACTAAATGCGGCATATGTGCTGAACGCTGCCCCTACGGAGCAATAAAAATCAGTGAGAAACAGCCTGCAAAAGTAGTTACAGCCATGTGTCATGGCTGCGGGACATGCGTCGCAGAATGCCCAGCCGACGCCATAACCCAAATGCACTTTACAGACGCCCAAATCCTAGCCCAGCTCAGGACAGCACTTGAAAAGAACCCTGAAGAAAAGATTTTGGCTTTTCTGTGCAATTGGTGCAGCTACGCTGGAGCGGACTTAGCTGGAACAAGCAGATTTGAATACCCTCCAACAATCCGGCCCATCCGAGTGATGTGTTCAGGAAGGGTTGACAGAGACTTCGTCCTTGAAGCCTTCAGACTTGGAGCTGCAATGGTTCTTGTAGCTGCATGCCACCTTCCCTACGACTGCCATTATATAAGTGGAAACTGGAAGATGAAGGCAAGAATGGATGCGTTAGCCCCTATGCTTCACAAGCTTGGACTAAGCCCTGAAAGGTTCCGTGTTGAATACATATCTGCAGCTGAAGGGGTGAAATTTGCAGAGCTTATAAGGGAAATGACAGAGCAGATGCATACCTTGGGCAAGGAGAAGATTAAATCTGAAAACGAGAAGCTACGTCCAATATTGGAAAACATGTTGAAAAGAAAAGAGAAGAGATGAAAAGCTTCAACCCTTTTGAACAAGCCCTTTAGAAAAAATTTTTTAAAAGGTAATAGAACGCACCGAATGCGAGACATGAGACGCCTATAACCCATGCTTGGGGAGAGGCGAAAAGAGTAACCGCCAAAAGCGCTGCACATGTAATTACGCCTAGAAACGGTATAGCCTTCGGGTAAACTCTTTCCCGGGCTTTAAGCTTTAAGGCAGAAACATTCGCTAAAGAATAATAAAAAAGTAATGAGAACGTGCTTATGGCTACAACCCTCGTTATGTCAACGAATAAAACAAGGAAGGTGATTATAACTCCTATTATCCAAATGGAATAGTGAGGCGTGTTATATTTCCTATGGAGCCTACTTAAGAATCTTGGAAGGTGATCTCGCCTTGCCATGGCATAGCACATTCTGGAAACACCCATAATAGTTGTTAATAAAACACTTGCAGTAGCAATAAGCCCTCCAGCAGAAACAATGCCGGCGGCAAGGCTGTTTCCAGTCTCTCTTATTGCATCCGTCAATGGAGAACTTGACACTGAAAGTTTTTTAGCCCCCACAAGTCCTAAAGCAACTATCCCTACGAGAAGGTAGAAAACAGTTGAAATTGCCAATGAGAGAATTATAGCCCTTGGAACATTTCTCCTAGCATCTTTAACTTCCTCAGCTATAACCGCTACCCTTGCAAAGCCTCCATAAGCAAAGAAGATGTAGAAGGCTCCTGAGAAAACTTCAAGCCGGAAAGGGGCGAAATCAGCAAAATTTGATGGATTTAAAAAAAATAGACCGTACAATATGAAAAAGGCAAGAATGGAAAGCTTAGCTGCCACTAAAATGTTGTTAACCAAGGCTGATTGGCGGATGCCTGAAAAGTTGACAGCTGTAAACGCTAAAGAGAATATGGCTGCAACCCAGTTTACAGGCAACATGGGAAATAAACTCCAAAGATAGTTGGCAAAACCCAATGAAACCGCAGCTCCAGCAAACGTGTTAGAAACAATCCACATCCATCCAGTTAAAAACCCAGCAAACGGAGATATCAGCTGATATGCATACTCGTATATGCTTCCCTCCCTAGGCTGCCAAGTTGACAGCTCGGCGAAGCTTAGGGCCGTAAACATCGATATCAATGCAGCCACAACCATTGAAACAGTTAAAGCTGAACCAGCCAAACCCGCTGCGATACTCGTGACAATGTAAATGCCCGCCCCAACAACAGCGCCAACGCTTACAGCTATAGCGTCAAACAACCCTAAAGTGGGCTTAAGCCCGGATGGCGCCGAGGCACCTAGCTCATTCATGCTGGCACCAGCTAAAAACATGGTATTCATTAAACAGTTTATTAAAACTTCCTTATTATTTGATTCTTTTGTCGACTGCCCCAACTTCTCATAG
>JBBITX010000052.1:0-8299 GCA_037440545.1 Candidatus Bathyarchaeota archaeon | reverse complement strand
CTTTTCGTGGGTGATTTTGGTTGGGTGAATATGTTATTCTTTTTCAAGTATTCTGTTAATCTGGTGTTTTTCTTCACATCTTTTTTATTTCCCTGTTTTTTGTTTATGCTGTTTACGATTTCGTTTTCGATGATTTTTGCTCCATATCCGAATAGTGTGTTTAGAAGTTCTCGCAGAACTTCTGGTTTTTCTGGAATTTCTTCTTTTTCAAGTCCGTATTTTTTTAAAAGCTGGTGATAGATTAATTCTTTTCCGCTTTTTCCAAGAACGTTTTGCAGGCCTTCGTCTATGGCTTCGAGGAGCGTTGCCTTTAACCCGTTTTTATGGGATGGCAAACATACCCCGCTATAATTGTTTTATGTGGGTTTTGAAGGCCAGAATAGAAGTATGTATCCAAAGTGGAATAGGAGTTCTAATGGGTGGCCGCAATAGTATGTTTCATTTGCGGTTGTATAAGTGAAGAGGGTGTCAGCCGCAATGTATGAGATTATTCCTGCAGTGATGAAAAACCATGATTTTCCAATTTTTCCTTTAAAGAATATTGCAGAACCCAGTATGGCTAGGTATAGTAAGACTGCATCAAGGATGGGATATGCGAAATCTGTGAAAATTGCTGGTAAACTTTCATCGGCGATCCCAACAGGCTTTGCGAGAATAGAGAACAAAAGAACGGCTAAGGCAAGAACAACCACCGCAGCCGCGTATAAAATCCTGTTTGAAACTGCATGTAAAAACTTTTTAACATAAAGAAACAGGGCAATGAACATTGGAATGTAGCCGCTTATCCAAAAAACGTCGGCAATCGACGGATAGGGCAATTCAAAGCCGAGGAGAAGCGTGGAAACCGCCCAGCTGACCTCTCCCAAAAACCAAAGTCCCAAACCGAAAGCGAAACTGAGCCATGATGAAGAAAAACTTTCCTTAAGGCTTCCCCAATACCTTGCTAAAGCCAAAAAGATGAGGCAAAGGCAGCTCCAGCGATAAAAGGCGGAAAGACATTGGAGAAAACATACATGACACTAGGATAAAAACTCTGGAAAGCATAAAACAAAATTAGAAAGCAAGCTAGAACTAAACTAACCTCATACCGCCTACGATCACCGTCCATTCTATGCTTGTATGATAGGGAATTAGCTTTTTCCTTTAAAACATGTTTACCCTTCAGGTTTTTCATCAGTGTACCGCCTTAAAGCATAGGTGTAAGTTTCGGAATGGGGTAACCTTTCGAGGTGTCTGCTTCAACCATGTATAGGCCTGTTCTGGGTTTCACTCCGTAAAGCAGTAAGCAGCCGTGTGTCCTTTTCAAGCGGAGGTAAATGTCGGCCATTGGGCTAAGCCTTATGACTAAGTATCTGAATCCTGCTTTAGCCAGGATTAGCATGGCTGCATCGGTTTTTCTGGCTTCCATTGCGCTTAAGTTTAGGATTTCCCAGCAATTTTTTTCGCCGTAGAGATTTACCAAAATGTCAAGGCTCAGTATAGAGAGGCTAGGCTGACCTGTTTCAACTTCAAGCTTCTTACTTTCCTCGAAAACTTTAACTATGTCTTCCCGCCAGTTCTCCCCTTCTACGTGGATAGTCACTGCTGAATCTTCAGCTGATTTAAGGCTTCTTCCCAAAATTATTCTAGCCCGGCTTTTCCACTCCTCCTCCCTCCAGTAAAACTCCGTCAGCTCCCTCTTAATCTTTGATAGGTCAACCCAGCTTGAAGGAACCATAAACACGTTTCCGCCCTTAAACATGAAGTTGGTTACCACGGGGTTAACTATTAGGCGATACATGTCAGCAGATACTTTCTCGTCCAGTTCAATCAAGGTGACGGAGCCTTTAGGCAAGCCTCCATCTAACGCTTCGTCAAGAGACTCTGAACCTGTTGAGTACTTGTCCTGCTTGTCTGGTAAAGGCTGGAGACGCTGCGGCTTTTCAGGAGGCTTAATTGTCTGGACAATTGTCGCGGTTTTTGTCTGGACAAAGGAGTTGACCCTAAGCCTTTGAATATGCTTTTAAATGGTGTTGAGGGCTCTCTTTGGAAGCGTCGCTGTCATGGATTTGCCGGGGAGATTTACTTTCCCAAACTTCCTTGACAAAGCCAGTTTTCCATATTGTTTCTGGTTAACAACGTTGTTTATTGTTGTACAATTGCCCTGGGCTTTGTTACAACAATTGACTGAGCCTAAAATCTGCATTTTTATTGCGTCAAGCGTCCTTCTAGAAAGCTTTCAGTGCTGAATATGATTTGAGGGGAAAGCCCATAGGCAAAGCTTGTAAGCAAAAGCTTAAGGGGCTGCTCTGTAAGAATGCCTAGGAATTTGTAGACTAAAGTTGATTTGGAGGGTTGCGCCTTGCCTTAGCTGTCTGTGAATATTTAGTTCCATGATAAGAGTGTTACTTTTGTTGATTTTATGGTTTCAACGTTTTCAGTGTTGTCTGTGCTATTAAAACTGATGGTGTAGACTCTGTTGGCTGATGATGTTAGAGGATGGCCCCTTGAATTGTATCCAACCGTTGTCCTAAGTGCTGCTACGCATTCTGTAGGCTTTGGAACTAACGTCTGTCACTGTCAAGACATAATGCTTTTCAGAAAACGCAGGTAACACACTTTCATAAAACGGGAAAAATAGCCTAAAAAGATTTAAGAAAGTGTATGCTCAGCATACAAGTAGCGGGGTGGGGTAGCCAGATGACGACGAAAAGCGCTACTCCGTCGTCAGGTAAAGATTAACCCGCTGGGCTCATAGGAGGCAGCGAAATGATAAGTAAGAAGGATCATCGCTGTCTCTGAGATACCCAGAGATCGGTCGTTCAAATCGACCCCCCGCTATTATTACACTTTTACAGTTTACTAAAAGATGAAATTGCATTATACATTATCAGTTTTAGGTATGTGCAATTTATTTTTGGCTTTTTTCTTTCAGGGCTTATCATGTCGAGGGGAAAATTATAATAGATTAGCACACTTTTGTCATAATAAGTGGGTGATATGCAGGTAGACACCCTTGAGAACGCGTTTCTCGAGGTTGCCGTGAATCCTTTTTTAAAATACTTGATTAGCCGCTTTGACAGGGAATGCCCTTTAGACGGTAATCTCCTTCTAAATTCTTTGAAGGATTTTCTCGGAGAGCATATATCTTTATGTCCGACTTGTAGGAGTGTAAGCCAGAGAATCGCTAAGCCCTTCTATAACATTGGCAGTCTTATACTAAGGGCTGATAAGGATTTTATGAGGAGGCAGTTTATAGAGGATCGTTACGGCGGGGCTTGGTTTAAAGGTTTCGGATTAATGATGAGAGGTATAGAAAAGTATGGTATACACGTGCCTTTTGTTCCTGCAGGTCCCTTCGAGGTGGTCTGGAATTTTACATATCTATGCAATTTGAAGTGTAAACACTGTTATGAGGATGCTGGCGGGGGAAAACGCAGAGAACTTTCAAAGGATGAGGCCAAGCAGGTTATAGATATACTTTCAAAGGTTGCCGGCGTTGGCTTGCCAGCGCTTTCCTTTAGCGGAGGCGAACCCCTTGCAAGGAAGGACTTCTTCGAAGTGGCGGCTTATGCTAAAAAACATATTCCTTATATAAGCATAGCCTCAAACGGTACGTTACTGACAAGGGACAACGCTAGGAAGGTTAAGGATGCTGGCGTGGATTATGTGGAGATAAGCATAGACGGCGCCTCCCCCCAAGTGCATGATGATTTCAGAGGCATACCTGGAGCTTTTGAAAAAGCAATTCAAGGAGTAAAAAACTGTGTTGAAGAAGGGATAGACACATGCATCGCAACAGTCCTTCATAGAGACAACTTCGCAGAAACAGAGAAAATACTTCAGCTGGCAAAAGAGCTGAATGTACGGTTCATGCATTTCAACTATATCCCCACTGGAAGGGCTAAGACACATGTTGAACTGGACTTAACTCCAGACCAAAGACTACACGTTTTGCAAACAATCGGTAAAGAAATTATCAGCTTATACCTTAAGGCTAAGGAGGAAGAGTTGAAAATTGGAAAGTCAAATGTTAAGGTGGACAGATTTTTCAGCACATGTCCCCAGTACGCAAGCGTAACGAAAAAGCTCTCAGAGGAAATGGGCCACAAGTTCATGGTTGAAGCTCACTACGCTGCAAAGAAGGGGGTGGAGAACGTCGCCAACTTTTTAGGCGGATGCGGGGCGGGAAGATTATACTGTGCAGTTGAACCTAACGGAGACATAAAACCATGCGTATTCTTCCCAACAAACGTGAACACTGTTTTAGGCAACATTTTAAATGGCAACTTTGAAAAAATCTGGGACACAAAACCAATGTTATGGGAGCTGAGAACAAGAGAAAAACTCGAATCCTACACTGTAAACGGCAAAATGGTTGGATGTGGAATATGCCCTGACAAGTACATATGCGGGGGATGCCGTGCAAGAGCCTATGGCTATTTTAACGGAAACGTGAAAGCCCCAGATATCGGATGCATCAACAACAAACCATTATGGGAGAAAATAGTTGGGCTTTGAAATAAAGCAGAAAGCCTCATTAAAGTTTAGGCTTTTCCCTTCTCCTCCTTGCCATAATAAGTTGTCCATTTAAGCTTACGGGCATCTCGTTTAAGCTTAAGAGAGTTTTTACGGCATTTGCTTGAACAGAACCAAAAAATTGAGCCGTCGTTTTTAACGTACATCATGCCTGTTCCAATTGGAAACTCGTTGCCGCAAAACGAGCATTTTCTAGGTTTAGGCAAATGCACTCACCCTTGTCATTCACTAAAATTTTGCTATCTGGTGATTTTCTTCGCTTCTCTCTCCGTCTCCCTAAGCATTAAAATGTCTTGAACCCTTACAGGGCCTTTAACGTTACGGGTTATTATGCGCCCTTTATCTTTTCCCTCTAAAATTCGCACTCTAACCTGTGTAATTTCGCCAGTTACACCTGTACGTCCAATAACCTGAATAACTTCAGCCGGTGTTAGTTCTTCTTCGGCTGATGCAGCTTCCCTGCTCATTACTTAGCTCCCTTTCTAATCTGCTCTAATCTTTTAATTATTTCTTTAACCAGGCCGGCGGCTTCTCCTTCGCTGACCACACATGCTGAGGCGGCTGGCACGTCAATGCCCACAGAGCTTCCTATCTTCTCCTTACTTGGAACGAACACGTATGGTATTTTCCTCTCTTCACATAAAAGAGGCAGGTGAGCCACAACTTCTGGCGGGTCAACGTCTTCCGCTATGACAACAAGTTTGGCCTGGGCTCTTTCAACAGCCTTAGTTGTCTCGTTTGTTCCCTTCCTTACACTACCTGTTTTGGCGGCGATTTGCAGGGCTTCATAGGCTGCATCTGCAACTTCCTTCGGAACCTCAAATTTCACATAGAACGGCTTGGACATAAGCCTCACCCCCTAACGCACATCTTTATCAACAACACCCATTTATGAAGGTTTCGACTAAACCTAACAAAACCCCACCCTAAAGCTGTAACGTAGAAAGGTTTATATAACATGTTTCGTTGAAACTTTTGTTTTTCGAGGGGTTCTGAAAATTTGATTCGACTGGGCAGAGCGCTACACTTAAGCTCAAGCGGGAAAATCATCGTAAAAGTTGAAAACACTCCTAAGATCGGCGACAAGGTTGTTGATGAGAATTTAAAGGTTGTAGGAGAGGTTTTCGACATTATGGGGCCAGTTTCCTCGCCCTACGCTGCTGTTAAACCTAAAACTCTGCCTGAAAGTTTAGTTAACAAAACATTGTATTTTCTCCCCTCGAAAGGAACAAGGAGGAAAACCTAGTTGGATGATTCTGAAGTTGACGACTCCACAGTTCACTTAACTGTTTCAAGTCCCAAAGTTCAAGTTTGCCCTGAATGTGGCAGTACAAGGCTTATGCGAGATTATGAGTGTGCAGAACTTGTTTGCATGGAATGCGGCTTTGTCATAGCCGCAAAAATAGCTGACAGAGGACCTGAGTGGAGAGCCTTCGACGACGAACAAAGGGCTAAAAGAGCCAGGGTTGGAGCGCCGTTAACCTACACAATCCACGATAAAGGATTATCCACAATGATTGACTGGCACGACCGGGACATTTACGGAAAAGGCCTTTCTCCAGGACAGAAGGCGCAAGTTTACCGCCTTAGAAAATGGCAAAGGCGAATAAGAGTTTCCGATGCAACAGAGCGAAACCTTGCCTTTGCATTATCTGAAATAACAAAGATTTCCAATAACTTAAGCCTGCCGAAGAACATTCTTGAAACAGCCTCCCTCATATACAGAAAAGCTGTAAAAGAACACCTTATCCGTGGACGCTCTATCCAAGGTGTAACTTCAGCTGCCATATATCTGGCCTGTAGACAATGTGGGCTTCCAAGAACATTGGAGGAAATAGCACAAGCGTCAAACGTGGATAAAAAGGAGGTTGGCAGAAGCTACAGGTTTCTGATTAAAGAGCTAGATTTCTCTATTCCGCCCCTAAAACCAAGCCAGTACATTGCAAAGTTCTCAAACCAGTTGACCATGCAGGGTAAGGTTGAGGAAATAGCTCACAAAATCCTAGTCGCCGCAAGGGAGCTTAAGCTAACATCAGGAAGGGGCCCAACAGGCATCGCTGCAGCTGCAAGCTACATAGCTTCCGTCCTCATAGGAGAGAGAAAAACCCAGAGAGAAATAGCTGAAATAGCACAGGTTACAGAGGTTACAATAAGAAACCGCTACAAAGAACTTGTCGAAAGACTAATGTTTAAAATGAGCCTCTAACCATTTTACACTGTTCATTAAACTTTCAAGTAAGTTGGCTTCGCCATTAAGGCTAAATGAGAAAATGTATATGTTAATTCTATTTTAGAAATGCTTGGCAATTCCAAATTTTAGTTGAACTTAAAATTAGTGGTATACTTTAAGGGTTAATTTTAAAGGCTTGTTCAGCATGAGGTAAAATTATGCCGTACAGATTTACATTCGACCTCTCAAAGATTCCTAAGTTCTTTTTCATGGAAATTGCTAAAATTGGCTATGAGAAGGGTATGCATAGGAAGGTTGGCACAGTTATTCAGGATGTTGTTAGAAAGTTTAAAATTCAGGAGTTAACAGGACTTAACCTTTCCGACGCTATTTTACTTTTAGAAGACTTGGTAGATATGGAGGCTAAGAACCTTTTGGAAAGGGAAAGGTTTAAAAACACTAGAAAAAGGGCGCTTTTTCTACCTCATTGTTCAAGGAAGTTTATGGATAGCAGGTGCATGGCAAAATTCGATCCAAATATTCCATCATATGTTTGTGCCCATTGTTCCCCTGACTGCCTAATAAACAGAGTTGTTCTTATAGCGGAAAAAAGGGGCTACGACGTTTACATTGTTCCAGGCGGTTCATGTGTATCCAAAATTTTAAAGCTTAGAAAATATGAAGGCGTCGTAGGCGTCGCATGCGGAGAGGAATTAAGGCTGGCTGTTGACGTTCTGCGAAACATGAATGTGGCAGGACAAGCTGTTCCTCTATTGAAAAATGGGTGTGCCAACACTTTTTTCAATATGGATACTTTGCTTAAAACAATTTAAGGGAGAAAAATTGGGGATATATATGAAAGTTAAATCAGCTCTACTTCTTCTGCTCTTTCACTTTCTTTTTCGCAGCCTTCTTCTTCGAAGCCACCAAGTTACACCTCAAAATTAGCAAAAATGCGTTTAAAACTGACAGCATATATTCTTTTTCATCATGGTCATTGTAAAAACTGATACTGCTTTAAAAGAGATTGATAAAATTAGAGAAATTTTACTTCACAATTTCCCTCTTTTTCCATCTGAGATTCCTACTTCGACATTTTCTGCATTTAACAGCTGAAGTGGCGTTTCTCGCCCCGCATTCCCTGCAGATTTTCACATAAAGCCTTCTATTTTGCGCTAGGGTTTTTTTGAATGGGTCCATTATAGGCATTTTTATTAACCATCCTTCACGAGGATACAATTCACGTAAACTGTGTTAAATATACTTTTTGTTGCTAAATGTCTTCTCCATCAGATTTCCTAATATAAATGCAATTTTATGGTTTTTAGGCCTTATGTAGCCCTAAAGTAACCGTTATAATATCGCGGGTTATAGCGTCTATTTCTCCTTTAACTTGGCCTGAATTGTTTTGCCAAATTTTAAGTCTTTATATTTAGGGGTTGAACCGTAACGTATTTATTTATGGATATGGATGGTTATGAAGCTACGTGAAAAGTGAGATCAAGGAGCGAGGCGGTACAAGATGGCGGAAAGCAACTCAGTGTTGATCGGGAAGAAGCCAGTTATGAACTACGTGCTGGCTTGCATAACCCTCTTCCACGGCGGAGCAAA
>JBBITX010000051.1:0-8541 GCA_037440545.1 Candidatus Bathyarchaeota archaeon | reverse complement strand
TCCCGGGACCTGCGGCTTACGAGGCCGCTGCTCTACCAGGCTGAGCCACCGAGGCCTAAATTAAGGCTTGTGCTGTTATGAAAAGTATGAAACTTGTTTTTAAATTTTATAATTGGTGGGTAGTCGCCAATTTTAAAAGGCTCCTCATCTATTTTAGGCTTATAGTATTCTGAGGTTTTGTTGTATGGGCGGCGGAGGATTTGCGGGTAAAAGAGTGAAAGGGAGTTTAAAAAGTTTGGGGGAGCGTGAAGTAATCAGGGTTTTAGTAGGCTGTTTCAGTTTTATGGAGAGTATGCCTATTCCTTTTGGGGATGACGTTTCAGCTTTTGAAATAGGCGGCGGTAAATTTGCCGTGTTAAAGGCTGATATGCTTGTAGGTGAAACTGATGTTCCCTGCGGCATGAGTTGTTGGCATGCAGCTAGAAAGGCTGTTGTAATGAATGTGAGCGATTTTGCGGCTAAAGGTGTTGAGCCAAAGGCTATTCTTGTCTCTCTTGGTCTGCCTAAAGGCTTAACGGTTAAGGATGTTCGGAATATTGGGGAGGGTTTGAACGCTGGAGCCCGCGAGTACGGAGCATATATTGTTGGAGGCGACACGAATGAGGCTTCAGATCTGGTGATAAGTCTATCGGTTTTCGGAGTTGCAGAGAGGGGAAGGTTGATGCTGAGAAGCGGAGCAAAACCTGGAGATGTTTTGGCTGTTACAGGACTTTTCGGAAAAACATCAGCCGGCCTGAAAATGCTTATAGAAGGGTTTAAGGCGCCTAAAAATGTTCAAAGTGCCATTTTGGAATCTGTTTACATGCCTAGGGCTAGACTGGCCGAGGGGCTGGCGTTAAGCCTTACAGGGGCCGTTACAGCCTCAATAGATTCAAGCGACGGCTTGGCATGGAGCCTCCACGAGATTTCAATGGCAAGCGGAGTGGGCTTCGTAGTGGATAATCCTCCAATAGCTATTGAAGCTTTGAAATTCGCAGAACATAACGGCTTAGACCCATTAGAGCTGGTTTTCCACGGAGGGGAGGAATATGAGCTTGTTTTAACCGTTAAGCCTGAACTTTGGGATAAAGCCGAAGAGGCTGTTAAAAAAGTCGGCGGAACCCTACTGAAAATTGGAAGAGCCACCGCAGATAAGAACATCATATTAAAACTTGAGGGTGGAAAGCGATTAATTGAGCCGCGAGGGTGGGAACACTTTAAAAAACATTAATCCTGGTTTAAAGGCCTATCCCACAGTGCGTGAAGCCATATTCTATGATAAGCTTAGGAATGGAAAAGTTAAGTGCAGTCTATGTGAGAGGAGATGTGAAATCGCAGAGGGCCATATGGGCTATTGCAGAACAAGAATTAATCTGGATGGAAGACTTTACACTCTTGTTTATGGAGATCTAAGCGCCATTGAAAGCCGCCCCATAGAGATAAAGCCCTTCTTCCACTACTGGCCTGGATCAACAGCCCTAACATTCTCCACTTGGTCGTGTAACTTCGACTGTGTTTGGTGTCAAAACTTCCACCTTTCAAAGGCTGACCCAAACCCTGCCAAAGCCGTGTATTATCCGCCTGAAAAGCTAGTTGATTTAGCCCTAAGTTCAGGCGACTCTGGATTATGCGCAAGCTTTCAAGAGCCAACGCTTCTAACAGAGTGGGCTATGGAGGTTTTCACCATTGGAAAGGCTAAAAGATTAAAATATTGCTGTTACGTGTCTAACGGCTACATGACACTTGAAACCTTAAAAGCCCTTTTTAAGGCAGGCATGGACGGACTTAAAATAGATATAAAAGGCCCAGGCGAAGTATATGCAAAATACTGCGGGGGCCCAGACGTAGATAAAGTTTGGCTTAAAGCCAAAGAAGCAAAACAGTTAGGTTTACACGTTGAGATTGTAAACCTAATTGTAGGCGGAGTTAACGACGATGAAAATTCCTTAAAATGGGTTATTGAAAAACATCTGGAAAACGTTGGACCTGAAACACCTCTGCACTTCACACGGTATTTTCCAGCATACAAGTTTCATAAACCTCCAACAAAAGTTGAAATCTTAGAGAAAGCTTATGAAACTGCCAAAAAGTCAGGGGTGCATTACCCCTACATTGGAAATGTTTCAGGCCACAGATATGAACATACATACTGCCCAAAATGTGGAGAGAAGCTGATTAAAAGATACGGCTACTACATTCTGAAATATTCCTTAACAGAGGAAAAAAGATGCCCGAAATGTGGAACAGAAATCCCAATAGTGGGAAAGTTTTATGGAAGATGAAAATTGTCCTTTAAAAGTTTTACAGTAGAGTTGGGTAAAGCTCAAAATTTAGACTGTGAAGAAGCCAATTTTGAAGGACTTTTAAGATAAGCCTTTTTGATTGCGCATTATTCTACTACGTACCGGTAGGCTATATGCTCGCCTGCAGTTGGGCTCTTTCTTATTATCCTTAATATGTCTCCAGGCTTAGCTCCTATGGCTTTAGCTGCAGGGTCAGAAGCCTTAATTTGAGGCAGCTGGTAGGGTTTAACCCTATAATAGGAGAGCACCTTATCTCTTTCCTCCTGGGTTAGGATTTCATGTTTCGGGACAAGTTCATGTTCAAAAATGTCGAAAACTGGGAAAGTCTTAGGCAACAGTTCTATATGTTTCTTCTTAGCCGTCTGCTTTGCAGCGTTAGTGGTGCGCCCACTAGATATGAGAATTCCCCTTTCTATTCCAGCCTCTTTCATGGCCTTTGCCATTTTGTTAATTGTCTGTATGCCAACCGTTTCTTCTTGAACGCACCATAAAAGGCCTTTCTTTTTCTCTTTCGGGATTTCAACAAAAAAACAAGCCGCATCCTTAATCTTCTCCTTTTTAACAAGCTTATACCCTCTAAGTTTTATCAGAATTTTGGCTTTACGCTCTTCCAAAGTTTCTTCTTCAACGCTCAACTATTAAACCTCTTTACACGAACAATCGAAAGCTAACAAGCCATTAAAGCTTTAAACTTAACGGTTTATCAGCTATAAAAAATATGTTTTAAGGGTTTTTATGTGTTACTAGCTTTTCCATACGTATTTCTCATATATTTTAATGGCTTACATTAATAGATCCCCGCATTGATAAAATTCATTTCTTGACTGCAAAACCATAAACAATTTATGAAAGAATTGAAGCCTGTTTAAAAGATGATGACAAGCTTTTATACAGTTAATTATAACTACTAAATGGTGAACGAATGAAAACAAGGTTTGGAATTATTTTACATTCTAAATCTCTTACACCAAGTTTTCAACATGTTAGGCAAATGGCTCTTAAAGCAGACGAACTTGGGTTCCATTCAATATGGGCGTCTGATCATTTAATGCATCCATTTCCAGTGGAAGGGAAGCCCATGCATTACTGCCATGAAGCTTGGACATTAATGTCAGCTTTAGCTGCCATAACACAAAATGTAAGACTTGGCTTTTGCGTTCTAATACCAGCATTCAGGTATCCCTCAGTCTTAGCCAAGATGGCTGCAACTCTGGACGAAATATCCAATGGCAGGTTGATAATGTCTGTTGGTGCAGGATGGTTTAAACAGGAATACGACGCTTACGATATTCCCTGGGAGGAGCATGACCAACGTATCGAAAGGGAGAGGGAAGCAGTCTTATTAATGAAAGCCCTCTGGACTCAACCTGTAGCCAACTTTAGAGGTAAATATTATAACATTAAAGAAGCCGTCATGGAACCTAAGCCTGTTCAAAAACCCCATCCTCCCATATGGGTTGGCGGCAACTCAATTAGAAGCCTAGAACTTGCAGCTGAACTAGCCGAGGGCTGGTTTAGCCGTCCTGCTCCACCAGAAAAATTGAAGGAAGACATAAACTTAATTAAAAAAATTACTAATGGTAAGCCTATGGACTATGCCATAATAATTGAAGAACCATCCTTAGACGAGCTAGACGAAAGTGTCAGCAAGATTCATGAATATGCTAAAGCTGGAGCAACCCTTATCACAATACCCTTCAGCAAAACAACGAATTTGGAACTTTTTTCAAAACATGTTATTCCTACACTTTGAAACTTTACCGCAAAGCCCTAAACACCAATGAGCAACGATAAAATGCTCTCTATAACTTAATATCCTAAAGAAGAGACTAAAAGAAAATTTTCGAGAGATGTCGGAGGTTGAAAGTGAGTTATTATGAAAATATTAAAGATAGTTTTCTCCTCAAGTTTAAGAGGATTCAATTTTAATAAATACTAGAAATGGCAGAGAATGGGGGAGTTTTAGGAAAGTGAATTGATGTCTACCAGCGATTGTATCGAATTATTTCCTCTAGAGGTTTACGGTCAGTTACCGGGCCCTTCTTTTCAGCCGGATAACCTAAAGCAACCATGGCAACCACACGGACTTCTTCAGGTACACTTAAGGCTTTCTTAACCTCTTCCTCCTCGCGGAAAACACCTATCCAGCATGATCCAAGCCCCTCCTCAAGCGCTGTCAGAACCAAGTTTTGCAGGGCTATGGCAACGTCGATTTTCCAAAACTCTGTTTCTGGAAAACTTTCCCTTGGAACTGCACATCCAACTACAACAACTGGAGCGGATAGAATTGGGCCCCCGCCCTTAGGAGGTGGTGGTCTAGATTGAGCTGGACTAGGCGGAGGCACGTACTTCGCCTTAATTTTGGCTAGTTCTTCTTTAACTTTCTGGTCTGTGACTACGATAAAGCGCCATGGCTGTCTATTCCCTGCTGAGGGTGCAAGCCTTGCAGCTTCAAGGACTTTTCTAAGTTTATGTTCTTCAACGGGCCTAGCCTCAAAGCTTCTAATGCTTCTTCTAGTTTTAACAGCCTCGAATACTTCCATATAGATTCACCGTTAATGAATGTTTAAACAAAAAATTGAAGCTTTAAGGTTTGCGGTTATTCCACATTTTAAGGTGAGAATAAAATCTTCTTTTTATTTTAGTTTTTATATGCGTAAAACTACCTTCTCCACATATTCTTCTAAGGCTTTTGCGAAGCAATTTATTTTTTCAGGAGGGTAGGGCTTAACATTTTTTAGGCTTGTGTCTAATGGGTCGTCAGGTATAAACTGTTGTAGAGTAAGAATTTTAGCGCCTTTAACCATCTCGCCTATCTTTGGAATATCTTCATCGTTAACTATTCCAGGGACAACGGTTGTTCTAAATTCATATTCTAATTTTCCGTTTCTGAGAGTTTCTATTGTGCGTAGTAGTCCAGCTGTATCCTTTGCTCCAAGGCGGGGATATTTCTCCTGGGAGGTTTTTACGTCTAGGGCTATGTAATCCGTGTATGACAAGCATTCTTTGATAACGTTGAAGTATAAACCATTAGTGTCAAGCTTAACGTAGAACCCTAATTCTTTAAGCTTTTTCAAAAATTTTGGGAGTTCCCTGTGGATTGAAGGTTCACCGCCTGTGACAACCACAGCATCCACGTACTTCCTACGCTCTCGCAGAATTTGAAGTGCATTGTTCTCGTTCAGGAATGGGGGCTTCGGATCGACGACTATCCTCCAGTTGTAGCAGTAGGGGCAGCGCATATTGCATCCTGGAGTAAAAAGTACCGAGGCTACCTTGTCTGGAAAATCTATTAGGCTTGTTTTCCGCAAACCGCTAAACTTCATCGGCTTATTCACTTGGCTTTAACTATTTCCGTCTGTATAATTGCTGCTTTCTCAAAAGTTTTCCTCAAGGCAAATTCAGCTTGTTTCCCATCGTTCCACTGGTCTACTGGCCGTAAGTAGCCTACAACACGGGAGTAGACTTCGCAGCTTGCCCCACACTTTGGACATTGCCTCTGCTCCCCTTTTAGATAGCCGTGGGCTGGACATATACTAAAAGTAGGCGTCAGCGTGAAGTATGGAAGGTGGAAGTTCCAGGCAACCTTCCTTACAAGTTCAGCTGCAGCTCTCAAGGAGGGAAGCCTCTCGCCTAGGTATATGTGGAAGACCGTTCCACCCGTGTATAGAGGCTGAAGTCTATCTTGGTGTTCAAGGGCCTCAAACAAGTCTGCTTCATGGTCTACTGGAAGCTGTGAAGAATTGGTATAGAAGGGTTCAACACCCCTTTTAAGGTGTTTTTCATTTGCAACTATAATCTCCGGATATTTACGCTTGTCTATTCGTGCAAGCCTGTAACTTGCCCCCTCAGCTGGTGTCGCCTCCAAATTGTATATGTTTCCAGTCTCCTCCTGAAAGTCTGCAAGCTTATCCCTCATGAAATTTAAGGTTTTCACTGCGAACTCCAGCCCTTCAGAAGAGGCTATGCTGCATCCCAAGAGGTTTAGTATGGCTTCATTCATTCCAACTAAACCTATTGTTGAGAAGTGATTCTTCCAATATTTCCCAAAGGTTTCCTTGACCCCTCTTAGATAACGCCTAGAGTATGGGTATAAACCCTTATCTGTGAACTGTTCAAGTATTTTACGCTTTATCTCTAGGCTGTCTTTAGCTGTTTCCATCAAAGCCTCTAAACGTTCAAAGAATTCATCCTCATCCTTGGATAAGTAGCCTAGCCTAGGCAGGTTAAGCGTAACCACGCCTATGCTACCAGTTAACGGATTAGCCCCGAAGAAGCCTCCACCCCTCTTGCGCAGCTCTCTATTATCTATTCTTAAGCGGCAACACATGGACCGTACATCTTCAGGCTTCATATCGCTGTTAACAAAGTTAGAGAAGTAGGGCACACCATATTTAGCTGCAACTTCGAATATTTTCTGGGAAACATTTGAATCCCACTTGAAATCCTTTGTTATGCAGTACGTAGGTATTGGAAAGGTGAAAACTCTTCCCTTAGCATCTCCACGGATTAAAACTTCTGCAAAGGCGTTGTTGAACATTTCCATCTCCTTCTCCATAGACCCGAAAGTATCCTCCATAGGCTGACCCCCGACGATTACAGGCTCATCCATCATGAACGCTGGAACTTCTAAATCCAAAGTTACATTTGTGAAGGGTGTCTGAAACCCCACACGTGTTGGAACATTCATGTTGAAGAAAAACTCTTGAATGGCCTGTTCAACTTCCTTCTGGCTTAGCCCATCATAGCGTATGAAAGGAGCTAAATAAGTGTCAAAGTTTGAGAAGGCTTGAGCTCCAGCGGCCTCGCCTTGAAGCGTATAAAAGAAGTTTACAGCTTGTCCAAGGGCTGTTCTAAAATGCTTCGCTGGCACGCTCTCAATTTTTCCATGAACCCCTCCGAACCCTGTGAGAAGTAAATCCTTAATATCCCAGCCCACGCAGTACGGCCCCAAAACGCCTAAGTCGTGAATGTGCATGTCCCCTGAAAAGTGGGCTTCAGCAATGTTAGGCGGATAAATTCTTGTAATCCAGTATTTGGCGATGACTGTGGAGGATAAATAATTGTTCAGGCCCTGAAGCGAATAACTCATGTTTGAGTTTTCCTTTACACGCCAGTCCTCAATGTCCAAATATTGATCTACAAGATCTGCCGAGCTTAGGAGGGCTGCAAGCTCCCTCAAATCCTGATGCTGCTTCCTATATAATATGTAGGCCTTAGCCGTCCTTGCATGTCCATTTTCAATCAGGATTTTCTCCACAATGTCCTGTATCTCCTCAACTGTCGGAACGCCTTCCTCCCCAAAGCGGTTCTTAAGCACTTCGACAACTTGGTCGCTAAGCCTTTTAGCGAGTTCCCGATCCTTCCCTCCAACAGCCTTTGCAGCCTTCCAGATGGCGTTTGTTATACGTTCTTGGTCGAAGGCCTCTAACCTTCCATCCCTTTTCCTAACAAACTTCATCTTCCCACCTCTTGAAGCACGCGATGGAAATCTTCAGGCTCCTCAAATCTTCTGTACACTGAAGCGAAACGAATGTAGGCTACACGGTCAAGCTCCTTCAAATATTTCATGACGAGGTCTCCGATTTCCTGCGATGAAACCTCTGTCTTACCAGCAATCATTAAATCCTGTCTTACACGCTCAGCTAAACCCTGAATTTGCTCCATTGTCACAGGCCTCTTCTCGCAAGCCTTTTGAAGGCCTCTGACAATTTTGTTCAGGTCGAAACGTTCAAACCTTCCATCCTTTTTCTTAACCATCAACTCAACAGCTTCCACATATTCATAAGTTGTAAACCTTTTTCCACAGCTGCCGCATTCCTTCCGCCTTCTAGTAGTGTTATCAGGAGAATCTCTTGTTTCAAGCGTTTTTAGATTTTCAGAGCCGCAGTACGGACACTTCATAAAGCCACCATCGCGCGCCTCAATATATAGTGTTTTTCTCAATCTTGAGCACTATAAATAGTGGATTATTAAGAATTTATGCCTTAAAAATTTAAAACAATCCATTTGACAATCAAAGAAAATAGACAAAATTTAGTACTGCGTAGGCAAATTATAACTTTAGGAAATTTCAGCTTTCCCCACGATGTCATCAGAATAGAAGTCACCCTTATAGAAAATTCTTTTTTAAGCCTTTCCCGCAGTATAAACAAGAAAATTTTTCCGTAATAAATCGTAAACCTTCCAAAAACTTTTATAATAATTCCCAGTTTAGGCAACTTCTTTCAATAAGAAATCTATTATTTCTTTAATTCGC
>JBBITX010000050.1:3047-8721 GCA_037440545.1 Candidatus Bathyarchaeota archaeon | reverse complement strand
CATGCGGGTTCCATAGTTTAGCGTTTTCATCTTCCATTAGGGAGAAGTTGCCTCCAAAGTTTATTATAATGGCTGAATTCTGGTTAAAGTCTTCAATAGGCTCTGTTCTAACTGATATAGGGGTTATGTAGACGCTTAAAAGTAAAGCAGCAAGAAGTTGAAGGGTTAATAGTTTAATCTTACTAAAATTTTCCGCAACCAATCTTTTATTTCTTTTAGGCTTTATAGCTTGAAATCTTGGCATGCTTGCACGCAGGCTCATTCAAAAAGGAGTTGGGAACAATAATAGAATTTATTCCATGGCTGGTAATATGTAAAAGTTTAGATTTATTTCAAAATCTGCAATATTCTAATTACGGTAGTATGGTGTGTGTTAAACAGTAAAGTTTATACGTAATACTTTTTAATAAAAAAGTATTATTGGAGGCTTAAAATGCATATACCTGACGGATACTTAAGCTTTGAAGTTGCCGCTGCCATGTGGATCATATCAGCCCTATTCCTCTATTGGTGTTGGAGTAAGGCTAAAAACTCTTACTCAAAAGGTTTAGCTCCTGTTTTAGCTGTATCAAGCGCCTTTGTGTTTGTGGCTCAGATGTTGAATTTCCCAATTTTTTACGGGACGAGTGGACATTTGGTTGGAGGAACATTTCTCTCCATTGTTTTAGGTCCCTATGGGGCTGTTTTAAGCATGACCATTGTGCTTTTAATGCAAGCCATATTCTTTGCAGACGGCGGCCTCTTCGCCCTCGGAGCAAACATTTTCAACATGGCTGTTATCGGAGGATTAAGCTTTTTCATAGTTAAGTACATTGCAGGGGGCTCTGCCAAATCTAAGCGTTTCTATATGGGAGTTTTTACAGCTTCATGGCTTTCTGTTTTCATCGGAGCTTTGGCATGCGGTTTACAGATTGGTTTCTCCCCTGCTTTCTCACAGGCTGGAGGGGCAGCTGTAACAGTTCCAGCAATGCTTTTCTGGCATAGCCTTATTGGACTTTGTGAAGCAGGGCTTACCACAGCTTTTGTAGCTCAGCTTCACAGAGTTCAGCCCTCAATATTGAACGGTTTAGCCTTTCTAAAGAGGGGAGCCATTTGAAAGGCTATGTTAAGGCTTTAATAATGGTTTTAGCAGCCTTCGCCGTTCTAGCGCCCTTCGCCTCAACCTATCCAGACGGGCTGGAAACAGTTGCAGAAACACTGAAGATAGAGGAGGCGGAGACAATGTGGGAAGGGTTAATGCCAGACTACACACTGCCAAATTTTGAAAACCCGTATTTCTCAACTTTGGCTGCAGGCTTCACCGGAGCCTTCATGGTTTTGGCAGCTGCATTCATCCTTGGAAAAACTTTGGAAAAACCGAAAACCTAAATTCATCCTCATCTAAGAGGATTAGCCGTCTAACTATAAGGTGAGGTTACACGCCTTCTAATGAGGGGAAAGACGAGTTTCAAAAGTTACTAATGGAGTCTTTAAAGTATGGCTTAAAATGGGATTTCAGGCGTTTTGGCAAAGTTAAAGTAGGAGTTAGCCTTTCATTTTAGGGTTAGTTGAGGATGTTTGGAGCCTCTATTACACTTTGTCGTTCCATTTGTGGCTTTAACCCTGGCTGGGGTTAATTTACGGAAGGCTTTACCTTTGGCTTTTCTGGCTTTAATTCCAGATTTAGACGCTTTTTTCATGGTTCACCGGAGCCTTTCCCATTCTGCACTGATTTTAGCGTCGGCTTCCCTGCCCTTCTTCGCTGCAGCCTACAAAATTAAGGGTGAAGCTTTGAAAACTTGTTTTTTAGGTTTAGCATCAGTTTTATCCCATGTTGTTTTAGATGTTTTCTCAGGGTATACGCCTATTTTCTGGCCTTTTTACAGTAAAGCCTTATGGGTGGAAACTGGGCTGGCTGTTCATGTTGGAGGCTCCGTAGGGTTAAGCGCCCACGTCAACTTGTTGAAGACACCTGTAACCTTTGAGGCCTTTGAAAGCTTTGACGCCCCCATTTGCACAAGTGAAGGGATAATTCTCTCTCTAGCTCTGCTCTCACCCCTCATCATTAAGGCGTTGACATTTTTCATAAGTAGAATTGAAAGAAGGCCTTAAACTCTGAAACGGGCTTTAGGCATGGGAGTTAAACTCTAGGAGAATAGCGAATGAGAGAAAAGTTTCTAAATAAGATTCCTGGATGTATTCTGATAAGAGATATCAGCTGGAAAGATGGCTGAAATGTTAGGGATTCCATCTTCAGCTTTCGTTCAGTTTTTGGCGGATGGTAAGGCTTATAAATTAATGTACAGGAGTTTCAAAGTTGTCTGTTTCAGGGTTTAATCGTGCTCTTGTCACAGGTGGAGCTGGATTTATAGGAAGCCACCTTGTAGAGGCTTTGGTTAATGCCGGCTTTGAAGTTAATGTTTTGGATGATTTTTCCACGGGCAGTTTGGAAAACCTTAAAGGCTGCATAGAAACCGGTAAGATTCGAATTTACAGGGGCAACGTTGAAGACATGCATGTGGTGCAGAAGGCTGCCGAAAAAGTTGAAGCCTTTTTCCACTTAGCAGCCATAACAAGCGTACCATACTCTTTTAGACATCCCGAGGTTACCTTCTCCGTGAACGTTGAAGGTACAAGACGCCTTCTGGAGGCATGCTTGAAGGCTGACGTGGAAAGGTTTGTTTATGTTTCCAGCTGCGCCGTTTACGGAGAACCTGAGTATCTGCCAATAGATGAGCTTCACCCTTTAAGGCCTATTTCGCCGTATGCTGAAAGCAAGGTTGAAGCTGAAAGGCTATGTATGGCCTACCGTGAAGAGTACGGGTTAAAAACAGTTATGCTTAGACTTTTCAATGTTTATGGCCCTAGAATGCGTAACGACCAGTACAGCGGGGTGGTTGCAAGGTTTATTATGCGCCTTAAAGCTGGAAAACCTCCCATAATATATGGAGATGGCGAGCAGACTAGGGACTTCATCCACGTTTCAGATGTTGTTCAAGCTTTACTTTTGGCTGTTGAAAGCAAAACCTATGGCGAAGCATTCAATGTGGGAAGCGGCATACCTTTAAAGATAAATGATTTGGCAATGCTTTTAACTGAGATTTTCAAATTGGGCCATGTTAAGCCAATTCATAGAAGGGCTAGGGCTGGCGATGTAAGGCACAGTTATGCAGATATCAGCCGGGCAATGGCGGTTTTAGGGTTTAAACCAAAAATAGGCGTGAAGGAAGGTTTGGCATTGTTGGCTTCAAACCTTTTTAAACTTCGCTGAGGTCTTTAAAATGTTAGAGGTTACGGTTTGTGAAATTCGTGGGTATTGCCCCGTTTATAAGGTTGGAGACAGAATAGTTTTTGACGGACCGCAAATTGATTTGAAGAGAACTGATGCTCTATGTACACATGCTTTGTCTTCGCTTCTTCATTACGTGGTTGTTTTGGACAGATGCTGGAACGCTGTTGAGCTTGGGTTAACTAAGCCTGAAGATGAAGAAAACGCATATATACAATGTGTTGATCCTGGAAGGCCTTACACTCATGGGGGAACAGTCATTTTCAGGGTCAGGCGAGTTGAAAAAGGAAAGTTGTAAATATGAAGATTGCTTTTGTTTTGGGAACTCGTCCTGAAATCATAAAGTTATCCCCTGTTATTCGAGAGTGTGAACGTTTAGGTTTAGACTATTACATTCTCCATACTGGTCAGCATTACTCTCATGAGATGGATGGGGTTTTCTTCCAGCAGCTTGAGCTTCCCCAGGCGAAATATAATTTGAAGGTTGGTTCCGGAAGCCACGGTGAACAGACTGGTAAAATGCTTATCGGCGTCGAGAAAGTGTTGCAGGCTGAAAAGCCAAATGTAGTTTTGGTTGAAGGCGACACCAACACAGTTTTGGCCGGCGCTTTAGCCGCTGTTAAGCTTGGCTTGAAAGTTGGACATGTTGAGGCTGGTTTGAGGAGCTATGATAGACAAATGCCTGAAGAAATAAACCGTATTCTGGTTGATCACTGTTCCGATTTCCTTTTCGCTCCCACAGAAAAGGCTAGGCAAATACTTCTCGGAGAGGGAGTAGACAAAGACAAGATTTTTGTCACAGGAAACACCATTGTGGATGCTGTTTATCAAAACTTGGAAATTGCTAAAAAGAAGTTTGACGTCTTCAGCGAGTTTAATGTTGACGTGGGCGGTTATTTTCTCGCCACGGTCCATAGACAGGAGAATGTAGATAACGAGAAACGCTTCAGAGGAATAATTGAAGGCTTAGAAAGGGTTTGCAAGAAGTTCGGCCTCCCTGTATTATATCCTATTCATCCCAGAGCAAAAAAGCAACTTAAAAAATTCGGCATAATTGTTAACAGCGTTGAAATTGTGAAGCCACTGGATTATTTGAGGTTTCTCCTGCTTGAAAGTGGAGCTAAACTTGTGTTCACGGATTCCGGGGGTGTTCAAGAGGAAACATGCATTTTAGGTGTTCCATGCGTGACGTTGCGATACAACACTGAAAGGCCTGAAACCATAGATGTTGGATCTAACGTTTTAGCAGGAACAAACCCTCAGAAAATAGTTGATAAGGCAAGTTTCATGATGGGACGTGGCGGTTGGGCTAACCCATACGGCGATGGAAGGGCTGGAAGCAGAATAGTTGAAATACTAAAGCGGAAGCTTTAGCTGAAAACATTTTAAAGCTGCATCATGCCTAAGAGTTTAACATGTAAGTTTAAAGTTTTGAAGCCACATTCAAAGCATGGGATTACTCAATAAAATGCGGGTTTAGCTTCCGAGGGCAAATTTTAGAAGGGCTCCAGCTGTTAATGGAACAGTTATGTTGTCGCTTATGGGCGATGGTAAACATTCAACAATCATTGCTAGGGCTGCGGCAGCTAAACCATGCAAAGGCGAAACGAAAAACAAGGCTCCTAAAAATCCAAATAAAAGGCCAGCTGTGAAGCCTTCTAAGGTTTTACCCTTATTGAAGGGAAGCAAAATGCTTCCAAACCTCCCGAAAATCGATGCTGCGCTGTCTCCAAAGGCGAATATGGCTACAGCTGCTTTTCCAGCATTTCCAGGAAAAACCAGTATTGCCGCTGAAATTCCTAAGGCGAAGTAGACAGGGGCTAAGGCGAAGCCATGAGTTTCCCCAGCTGAGGCCGCCCTCCTAATGACCGAGGAAAATAAGGGCACGTTTCGCCCTCGTAGAACTGCCACCATGGAAAAGGAATAAAGAAGAGTTACAACAAGAATAAGAAAGACAACACCGTACAAGCCTAAAAAACCCTGTAGGAAGGGCACAGTGAAACCGCAGGCGTGGATGGCTTCTCTTAAAACCTCATTTCTAGAAGGTAATCCTCGGCCTCTAGGTTTTTCAACTCCTATCAATGATAAGATTTCTTCGAGGCTTCCTGTAACAACATAATCAGCCTTAACCCTTACAAGAAAGTCAGGGTTAAACCCTATTTTCAAAGCGTGGGGAAGCATCATAGATAAATTATTTCTGTCATCAGCTACAACAACGCAGCTGTCCTCCTTTAAGCCCTCCCTTTCTAAAATTCTCTTCAAGACACACCCTTTCCCGCCTTTATCTAAAACATCGCCTGAAACCCTACCGGTAACCACTCCATTCACGTATTCTAAAATAAAACCATAAGCATAGTCAACGCCAAGCCTAAAAGCCAAATCAGAAACCACAAAATCTGGAAGCCC
>JBBITX010000050.1:0-3037 GCA_037440545.1 Candidatus Bathyarchaeota archaeon | reverse complement strand
AATCAGAGCAGTTTTAAAGCCAAGCCTTTTAAGCCTTTTAAAAACTAACTCAACGCCAGGCAATAAAGGAACACCTCTAAAAACCTCCAAAAGACGCTCCTTGCAGAAGCCTCTGAAAAATCTTAAAACCCTGCCTAAAGCAAAATTCAAAGAAACCAAACCAACCTCATATAAAACCCCATAAAAAACCACACTTAAAAACCGCCGCAAACCCAAACCCCTACAAACCTCAAATAACAGGTAGCGATTCTTAGGAACCAAAACCCCTTCAACATCGAAAACGACCAACTTAAATTCGCCAACAGCCAAACCCAAACCACACAGCCCCTTTTTAACGTTATAGACATTTTCAGCAGACGATTTCTCGGTTGTTTTACTCACCACATCAGTCGCAGCTAGAATTTCGTCAGGCAAAGTAACCATTAGAGACCTCCCAAAGCCTTCAGTATCAACTAATTTTAATTAAATAACTGAAGTATATTTAATTCCGCCCATAAACCTCAACAAACCATGTAAAAACACAATTTTTAATGCATCACATTTTAATGCATCACCCCCGAACTTTAATAAGCTTTTTCAGCAAAATAAACAAGAGTGAGAATGGCTATGATGATTAAAAACCTTTACGGCAAGCATCTATGAATTGAGACTACATGCTTAAGGAGGAAACCTAAACGAAACCTGAAGGGTATGGGAAAGTTCTGGTTACAGGAGGAGCAGGCTTCATTGGAAGCCACCTTGTAGACGCTCTAATGAAGAGAAAAGCCGAAGTCCACGTCTTCGACAATCTAACTTCAGGAACCCTACAAAACATTGAAAAGTGGCTTAAAAACCCGAAATTCAAATTCTTCAAGGGAGACCTCCTAAACCAATCAGACATCAAAGCCATAGCTGAAGAAAACTATGACAAAGTCTTCCATTTGGCAGCAAACCCAGAAGTCAGAGTTGGCTTAACAGATCCAGAAGTGCACTTCCAACAGAATATACAGGCCACACATAACCTATTAACCGTGCTGAGAAAAAAAGAAACAAAGCCCACACTAATATTCACTTCAACATCAACAGTGTATGGAGAAGCCGCAAAAATACCCACACCGGAAGACTACGCCCCCCTCAAGCCAATATCCACATACGGCGCTTCAAAACTTGCATGTGAAGCCCTCATATCAGCATATGCCTATACATATAACTTCAAAGCCGTAATCTACAGACTTGCCAACATAGTAGGCCCAAGAAGCTCCCACGGAGTGATCTACGACTTTGTAAAGAAGCTTAAGGCAAACCCGAACCAGCTTGAAATAATGGGAGACGGAACCCAGAGAAAATCCTACCTATACATAACAGACTGTATAAAAGCCATGCTTTTAGGCTTGGAAAAAGCCAAAAACCAGGTTGAAATCTACAATGTTGGATCAGAAGACCAAATAGACGTAAGAACAATAGCAGAAATGGTAACAAAAGAAATGAAACTCAAAAATGTCCAATACAAGTTCACAGGCGGAGTTGACGGCGGAAGAGGCTGGATAGGAGACGTTAAAAACATGCTCCTAGACATAGAAAAACTAAAATCCCAGGGATGGAAACCTAAACACAACAGCATTCAAGCTGTAAGAATAACAGCCAAAACCCTAGCAGCTTAAAACTTTTAAAGCTTTGAAAAAGAGCTTAAAATCTAATTTGAAGCTTTATAAAAGGCCAGTTCACATATTAATCCTTAAAACGTTGAGGAAAGGTGATGGAAACGTATGTTCTGATGAATGAAGCTGAGTGTTACGCAATTATTTTTTGGTCGAATTATCAACTAAGTCTTAAGGATTTTAAGGCATTAATAGAATTTCTAAAAAGCTGCGCCGGTATGCCAGATACTTCCTATGGCTGCAAATATTATTTTTTTATTGAATTCTATTGGAGTTGATATATTCTTAAATATTTATAGCTGATAGTTTGTTAGAGGAAGAAGGGTCATATGGCAACTCGGCGAGAAGAGGAAAAACGTTTGCTTGAAAGGTCTAGGGGTTTCCTTGAAACCGCTGAATATCAGATGAGTAAGGGTTTCTACGACTTGGCGGCCTTTAGCCTTGAACAGGCGTTGCAGCTTTTTTTGAAGGCGAAGGTTTTAGCAGAAGGGGCTGACTATCCGAGAACTCATAGTGTTAGAGCTCTTTTGGAAATACTTTCAGAGCTAGTTCCAGAAGATAAAAAGTTTAGTGTGAGACAGGTTTTAGAAAATTATTTGCTGGAGTTGGGTGTGCTGGAGGATGCTTATATAACATCCAGATATTTGATGAGAGAGTTCACTAAGCAGGAAGTTGAAAAGCTGGCGAAGTCAGTTAAGGAGATTATGAAAATTGTTGTATGACATTTTGGTGAAAACAGCGCATAGAAGAAGGGAAATCTTTAGAAAACTGGCTGAACATTTAGATGTTATAAAAAAGACTGTTCGCAAGCTTGATCCCAAAGCTGAAATCTTCATTTTCGGCTCGGTTGCGGAGAATAGGTACAACTATTCAAGCGACATAGATATCCTAGTAATTACTGAAATACGCCCAGCTCTTGTTCATTTGGAACTTTGGAAAGCGGGAATAAGAGATCCATTTGAGATTCATGTGCACTCTCCTGAAAAATTCGCATTTTACGAAAAAAGATCCACCCTTATAAAAGTTTAATGATGTACGTGGTTGCGTTTGTTTAGTCTTGTGGTGATTAAGGTCTTTTCTATGTTAAGATTTTTTGTTAAGCATTCATCATACCTTCTTAATGCCCTGCTAAAATCTAGGCATTCGCTTTCAGCCCTTGACTCAAACATTATTCTTTCCTTCTCGTTTTGTGTGTAAATGATTTTGCCATGTCAAAATTTAAACCAATTTTCGGTGCTTAACTTTTATCTTCATAATTTCAAGCGCTCCGCATCGCGTCTCTAAATATTTAAGGATTCGCTTTAAAAATTAGGTGGACCGGGCGGGATTTGAACCCGCGACCTCCCGAGTGCAAGTCGGGCGTTCATACCGCTGAACTACCGGCCCAGGGAAGCTTCTTT
>JBBITX010000049.1:0-8991 GCA_037440545.1 Candidatus Bathyarchaeota archaeon | reverse complement strand
TCTTTTCTCTATAATTTGCCCAGTTAAAGTTAACCTTAAAAGTTTTTGTTGAATTAGGCAGTATGCCTACAGAGTCAAAGTCAAATTGAAGTGTGTTTCCATCTTCTAATTTGCACTCAATCTTTGTGACGTTCACATAGTTGGCTGATTCAGCGTGGTTAAAAATACTTACATTAAAGTGTCCTGTTTCTTCTTCATCAAATGTTACCTCTTGAATGGTGGCGTTGGCTCCTTCTAATCTAAACTCTTTACAGAAAACATATCCCTGTTTAGTGTTAACTGTGATGTTAGTCCGGGACTTTCCATGCCAACTTCCATTAAAAACTAAACGGACAGACTCGTTATTATGAATAGTTAAGGGCTTTTCGCTTACGTTAGGCATCATTCCCTCAACCTCTATATTTGAGAATAATACTTCGTTAACTGTTAGGTTTACTTCTGAATTCAAATCGTTTGCCAATGTCACATTAAACCTTCTAAACGAGACTTTGGGGTTGAAATCTCCATTAATACTCAACTTAACAAGGGGAAGTTTAGCCTCCAGGTTTGAACCAGTTGAGTTTGAAGAGAACACATGTAAAATTACAGTTTCACCTGCGAACTCGCCTGCAAACAACCCCCATTTAATGGAGGCGTTATCCCTTCTAACCATTGAACATGTTATATTAAGAAACTCACCTATTGGAACGACTATTCCATTTTCAATTGAAGGATACGTTTCAACGATATCGTAAAGTTTTCCTTCACCCTTTAAGCTCACAGCTATCCTTGAAATTTCTACATTGGATGGAGAATAAGATGGATTTAAGATGCAGATCTTGAATGAGTTAGCGTTCTCCTTGTCGAAATAGACCCGGGTTATTGTAACAGTTGTTCCTTCAGGAATTCTAATGTAGGTGGCTATTGTAAAAGCATACGTGATTATCCCTCCAATCACCGCAGATATCAGTATAATGAGTATAATTGCAATCGTTGAAAGAGCTTTAACATCCGTCCATAAACGCATGACTTTCCCTCAACGCTGAAAGGGTATTTTAATTTCATTCTTTTGGAATAGATAAACATTCCTTTCTTTTATTTAACAAACAACAACAGATTATTTTCCAATTTCTGAAAGCCCCACCCCAGAATTTAAATTTAAAGGGCTGTGATGCAAAGACTTAAAGACTTAAAGACGCATTTAAACAGTCTCATCTATCTCAGTTTTGGGTTTACAACAGAAGGAAAATAGTGAAGTTTTATTAATTTTGAAGTGATAATATTCAGTTCATCGTTTAAAGGATGGGGATGGCATGTATGGTTGGAACGGCCGATTCTTAAGGGTGAACCTGTCAAAACAAAAGGCCGCATTCCAGAATTACGACGTTGAAATGGCTGAAAAATTCTTTGGAGGTAGGGGGTTCGCTGCTAAAATTCTATGGGATGAGCTTGCAGCCGGAGTAGATCCTCTTTCCCCTGAAAACAAGCTGGTGTTAGCAGCTGGTCCTTTAACAGGCTTCGCCTTACCCTCAAGTGGCAAGCTTGTTGTTGCCGCCAAAAGCCCACTTACAGGAAGCTATGGAGATGGAAGCATTGGGACGTATGCAGCTGTTCAAATGCGTAGGGCAGGTTATGACGCCATAATAATTGAGGGAAAAGCAGAAAGTCCTAAATTCCTCTTAGTTCAAGATGAAAAGACAGAGTTTGTCAACGCCGAGGATTTATGGGGTTTAAACACCTTTAAAGCTGAGGAAAAACTAAGAAGCCTGTACGGATCTACCGCTGGAATTTTAGTTATAGGACAAGCTGGAGAGAACCTTGTAAAGTTTGCGAATGTTTCATCTCAGAAGGGGAGGGCTGGGGGAAGACCTGGAATCGGCGCTGTTATGGGTTCTAAGAATCTGAAGGCTGTAGTAATAGAGGGAACAGGTGAATTGCAGGCAGCGCATCCTAAAGCTCTGAAAGAGCTGGGTGCAGAGGCATACCAAGAAATTTTGGCTAAGCCGAACTATGCCTTTTGGAAGAGGCAGGGAACAATGATGACTCTTGAATGGAGCCAAGAGAACAGCGTACTGCCAACATTCAACTATAAAGAGGGAGTTTTTGAAGGCGCAGATTCTATTGGAGGCTTTGCCATGGAAAAAATTAAGTTTTCTCAGAGGGGCTGCCCAAACTGTAACATGACCTGCGGCAACGTGGTCAAGGATTCTGAAGGAAAAGAGTCGGAGCTTGATTACGAGAATGTAGCCATGCTGGGCTCAAACATCGGCGTAGACAACCTAGAGAAAGTTGCAGCTCTGAACAGGGTTGCAGACGAACTTGGACTTGACACGATCTCTTTAGGCAACGTCATAGGCTTCGCCATGGAAGCCTCGGAAAAGAAAATTTTAGAGGAGAAAATTTCATGGGGAGACTATGATTTGGCTAAAGCATTAATTGAAGATATAGCATTCAAAAGAGGTCTAGGAGCAGTCCTCGCTGAAGGCGTCTGTTTTGCCTCTGAAAAATTTGGAAGAGACTCTAAATGCTGGGCCATGCACGTGAAAGGCCTTGAAATTTCCGCCTATGACTGCCACGCTGCCCCTGCTATGGCACTTTCATATGGTACAAGCCCTATAGGGGCCCACCATAAAGACGCTTGGGTGATTTCATGGGAGGTTAAAACTGGAAGAGAGGAGTACAGCCAAGGAAAAGTTGACAAGGTCATTGAACTTCAGCGCCTTCGTGGAGGCTTCTTCGAAAATGCAACCGTTTGCAGGCTTCCATGGGTTGAGCTTGGCTTTGAACTCGAATGGTACCCAAAGTTTGTACACGCAGCCACAGGATTAGAACTAAGTTGGGAAAACCTTAACCTCATAGCTGACAGGGTTTACACGTTAATCCGTGCATTTTGGATACGTGAATACGGCAAAAACTGGACCAGTGAAATGGACTACCCTCCTCAAAGATGGTTTGAAGAACCATTAACAAAAGGCGCCTTAAAAGGTGCAAAGCTTGATAAGGCAAAGTATGAGAGTATGCTTAGAATTTACTATAGAAAAAGAGGCTGGGATGAAAGGGGTATACCTACAATCACAACGCTCAACAAGCTTGGTTTAAGCGATGTAGCAGATCAGCTTAGAAAACAGGTGAAATTAGAAACCTAGTAGGATTTAGCGAAGTAGGCTACCTCTTTCGCCTCTCCTCCGCAATAAACGCAGTTTGAGAAAAGATTTTTATCGCTGAAAGGTATGAGCCTAACAGTCGCCCCGGTTTCCTCCTTAATTTTTTCTTCACACTCCCGACTTGAACACCAGCAGGCCCGAATAAAACCGCCTTTCCCAGCTAAAACATTCTTGAATTCTTCGTAGCTTTTAACAGTAGTAATGTTCTCTTCCAGGAACCTTTTTGCCCTTTCATAGAGATTTTTCTGTATATCCTCCAAAAGCCTCTTCACCACTCCTGCGGCTTCCTCGTCCTTTACACCCAATTTTTCGAAAGTATCCCTCCTCGCCAAAGTCACCTGTCCATTTTTTAATTCTCGAGGGCCGATCTCTAGCCTCAATGGAACACCTTTCAACTCCCAGTCATTAAACTTCCACCCTGGGGTGTACTCTCTCCTGTCATCCAGCACTGCGTAGACTCCTGCTTCCCGAAGTTTTTCAAGTATTTCCCTTGACTTAGCAAGTATTGCAGCCATGTCTGCTTCTTTATAGGGTATGGGAACTATAACCACTTGTATTGGAGCTATTTTCGGAGGCAAAACTAGTCCTCGGTCGTCTCCATGAACCATTACCAGGGCTCCTATAATCCTTGTGGATATTCCCCAAGATGTCTGCCAAACATAATGTTCTCTCTCATCTTCACCTATGAATTTGATGTCGAAAACTTTGGAAAAGTTCAATCCCAAGTTATGGGATGTCCCCATCTGAAGAGCCTTCCCATCAGGCATCAGAGCTTCAAGGGTTGTTGTGTAGAGAGCTCCGGGAAACTTTTCACCTTCAGATTTCCTTCCAACAAGCACAGGGATAGCCAAATAATTTTCCATTATATCCCTGTACTCATTAAGTATTTCCATAACTTCCCTGTCTGCTTCCTCCTTAGTTGCGTGGGCTGTGTGTCCCTCTTGCCATAGGAACTCCCTTGTCCTGAGAAAGAGCTTTGTACCTTTAGTGTCCCATCTTACCACGCTGCACCACTGGTTCAGTTTTATTGGGAGATCTCTCCAACTTCTAATCCATTTAGCATATGTCGCATAAAATATAGTTTCCGATGTTGGTCTAATGGCTAATTTCTCCTCTAAGGGCGTGTCTCCACCTATTGTTACCCATGCAACTTCTGGAACAAAGCCTGCGAAGTGTTCCGCTTCCTTTTTCAGGAAGCTTTCAGGTATGAAAAGGGGGAAGTAAACGTTTCTATGTCCAGTTCTCTTTATCTTCTCATTGAATATCTCCTGTATTTTCTCCCATATGGCATATGCAAGCTCTCTAATTATCATGCATCCCTTAATTGGAGCGTAATCTGCAAGTCCTGACTTTAGAATTACCTGCGTGTACCATTCAGAGAAATCCTCCATTTTCCTAACAGTTATTCCCAAATCTGACATTTACGTCTCCTCCCATCTTAACCGATTAGTCAAATGTAACTTTAATGTGGATTTGGCTTCTAATCTGGGCTGATATAGGTAAAACCTAGCTATATGGAAGTGAATCGCCCATTTCAAGTCACTCGCAACTTAAAATGCAAAAAAATATTTAAAGTTTCTTATGCCTTAACAGTCAAAATAATAAGTGTTTTAAAACACACGGTTTAAATATCTAACCGATAAAGCGTGGTTTGAGTTTGAAGGCTATCCTCGTTATTGGAGATGGCATGGCTGACAGGCCCTTGAAGGAGCTTGATTGGAAAACACCTTTAGAGGCCGCCCATAATCCTACAATGGACCTTTTGGCTAAAAAGGGCATCTGCGGAATTATGGACCCCATCTCTCCAGGTGTTCCTCCTGGAAGCGATACAGCCACACTTGCGCTTCTAGGCTACGACGCTTTAAAAGTCTACTCTGGTAGGGGAGCCTTAGAAGCTTTAGGCTCCGGCATTAACGTTTCAGAGGGCGACGTTTGTTTCAGGTGTAACTTTGCCACAGTTGATGAAAACTTCACTGTTATAGATAGAAGGGCTGGAAGAATAGCAGATGAGGATTCACATAGACTGGCTGAAAGCCTTGGCGAAGTTAAACTTTCAGATTCTTCTGTTAAGTTCCAATTTGAAAAAACCCTTCAGCACCGTGCAGTACTAGTTTTGCGCGGCCCAAAACTTTCAAAAGCCGTAAGCGACTCAGATCCTGGAGAAGTTGGCGGGAAAGTCTTAGAGATAAAGCCATTAAACGAATCTCCTGAAGCTACTTTCACAGCTAAAATCCTCAACGAGCTTATGCAGAAATTTCACAAAATATTAAAGGAACACCCTATCAACATTAAAAGGGCAGAGGAGGGGTTGCCGCAGGCAAACATGATTTTATTCAGAGGAGCCGGCGACCTCCCGAAGATTAAGCCCATAAAAGAGGCCTACCATATTAACGCCATATGTATAGCTGCAACATCGCTTGTGAAAGGTGTATCTAAGACCGCCGGCATCCAGCTTTTGGATGTTGAAGGAGCTACAGGAACATGTCAAACAGACTATTTGGCTAAGGCTAAGGCAGCCTTACAAGCCATAAAAACCAGCGACTTCGTCCTTTTACACGTGAAAGCACCCGATGTTGCCAGCCACGACGGAGATGCAAAACAGAAAATCGAGGTTATTGAAAAAATAGACCAAATGCTATCCTACATCTTCAATAAAATGGATTCAAATGAAACATATATAGCGCTGACAGCGGACCACACAACCTCATGCACCACAAAGAAACATGACGGAGAGCCGGTTCCAGTTGCAATTATGGGGCCGCATGTTCGAAGCGACAAAGTTGAAGAATTCAGCGAGAGGGCATGTGCAAACGGGGGGCTAGGCAGAATAAGGGGGATGGACCTAATGCCAATCCTAATGAACTATCTCGGCAAAGTTAAAAAGTTCGGCGCTTGAAAGCTACAGAAAAATGATAGAAAAAGTAACATCATTAGCGTTCATTCACCTATGACAAATTTAACACTCTTTCAGCCAGCGCTAAAGCATTATACCTTAAAATTAAAATTAATCCCCAAACCTAAACGGGCTTGCCCAGTGCTTCGTCAGTCAGTCACACATTCACAGTCAATCACACATTCACTCATACCAGACGCAAAGTCGGTATTTCTCCAATTTTCAGTCAGTTAAGAAAAATGTCGAAAGATTAGTGTGGAACAGACGCTAGAATTTATTAACTGATATAAGGTCAAGAATATTAACAGTTTTTCGAGTAAGTATGAGTGAGGAAAAGAAGAAATGCGCGCAAAGGCGGATTTGTTTTTGATGCAAACTGGAACTTTTTCAATTCTTGCCATTTCTGAAGACTATAAACTTTTAGGCGTTGCCGTTGCATCCGGATCAATATGCGTTGGGTTAAGAGTGCCCTATGCCAAGCCAGGCCTAGGCGTTATAGCAACTCAAGCGTACACAAACGTAAACTATGGAATTGAAGGCATAAAACTCTTAGAGAAGGGTCTGCACCCTAAAGAAATCCTGGGAAGGCTCCTTGCTGAAGATGTGGAGAGGGAAAAGCGTCAAGTTGCAATAATGAATTTTGCAGGGGAAAAAGCTGTTTTTACAGGATCAGAAGTTCCAATTTGGCGTGGAGAGATAGTAGGCAAAGACTATATTGTCATTGGAAACTTTCTGGAAGGCGAAAAGGTTTTGGAGAGCGTAGCTGAAGAGTTTGAAAAGTCAGAGGAAAATTTAGCCCTAAGACTTGTTAAAGCATTGAAAAGTGGAAGTGAAAGCGGAGGTGATAGGCGAGGGGAAAGATCGGCAGCATTGACTGTTGTCAGCTCGAAAAAAGTTGAGATAAGCCTTAGAATTGACAAGTATATGAAACCGACAATAAAACTGTTTGAAGAGCTAAAGAATGCTTTGCAATTAAAAGTACGCTTATAACATTGTTCATGTCTGGCTAAGGCCTTCATAAACCAGCGGGCGTTCTGCTACATGCAGAAAAAAGGAGAGAATATAGAAAGTGTTAAAAGTTTTAAAGGGCTTTGTTAACTTTTTATTTTAATATGTCTTTATCAGATGTCTCTTTCAGAAAACAACAGTTGAGAGAACAAATTTGGCTGAAAATGGAAAAGTCCGGTGTAGCAACGTTCCCTCTGCCGTGCAGAGGGAGGATACCAAATTTTGATGGGGCTGATGTGGCTGCCTACAGGTTAAGCAGGCTTGAAGAGTGGGAGAAGGCTGAGATAATATTTGTAAGCCCAGACTCTCCTCAGAGAATGGTTAGAGAAAAAGCTCTAAAGGATGGAAAAATTGTTGTAATGGCCTCTCCAAATCTTAGGAAAGGTTTCATAATGATTAGGCCGGAATCCGTGGTTGGAAGAGAGCGGTTTGCTTCCACTATAAAAGGTGCATTGACACTTGGAAAGGAAGCATATGAATTTCCAAAACCTGATCTAGTTGTTGAAGGCTCTGTCGCAGTCGACCAGAAGGGTTTTAGACTTGGGAAAGGGCGCGGTTATGGTGATTTAGAGATAAAAATTTTGAAGAACAGATTTGGAGAAATCTTGGTTGCAACAACAGTCCACGATCTTCAGGTTGTTGAATCCGTGCCTTTTGAAGAGAAAGATGAAAAAGTTTCCATTATCGTCACCCCTACAAGGGTTATTCGGGTAAAGCCCATTTAAAGAAGACGATCAATGCCATAAAACTTTAGGCTGACCAAAAAGGGATTTTCTTTCGCATTATATCTATGTACTCGTTTAAAGCTTCCTGCTCATCTGGAGTTAACAGGTTAAGGAATTTTTTCTGTAGCGCTTTTACATGCTGCTCTGGCACTTTAACATATAATACATCGTTTTCAAAAATGTGTCTGCCGACCATTGGCCTGTCAAGGGAAACAGCCACCTGCATACCTTGTTTAGCCTCAGGAAGAGCTTTTCCCTTTTCTTGTATCTGAAGTATTTCGCCAACATCTTCTCCATCTTCACCTCTTACGAGACTGCATTTTGGCTTTATCTTTCCTGCTAACACCTCGACGCCTACTATGGCTGGCTTAGCCCTTCTGAAAACGTAACCTTCCATTAAGCGGATTTTTCCGGGTTTAACGATTTTTTCAAATTCTTCCTCAATTTTTGCTTCAGTCTGCTCTTTAAACCAAGAAAGGTAATTGTCTATCAAATGGTAAATTATTTTTTCCTTAAAAACTTGAACACCCTTATTTTTTGCCTCTTCATCAGCATCGGGCAGAATTTTAACGTTGAAGGCTAGAATTACTCCATATAGTGGATTATTCTCCTTCACCACTGAAGCTTCGGTAACATCTCTTTTCGAAACGTCTCCTACGTCTGCCAAACGTATGGGTATGCCTGTGCGTTTTAGGCTTTCAGCAATAGCCTCCAACGAGCCCAACGTGTCTGCTTTCAAAATGACCCCACTTGTGTCTGTGGCGATTCTAATGCTCTCAATTTCTTCTGAAACGAGCCTAACATACTTGTTAATTTCCTCGCCTTGGGGGACAGCGTATAAAGGAGCCCCGGCTAACGCACCTTCCAGGTCTGGAGAGACAATTTTCACTCCTGCAGCTGCGGAAACCGACTCTACAGAGGAGAACTTGTCCCTCGGATCTCTAATTTCATCTAGCGGTTTGGGAACCAGTATGGCTCTCACCCTTGTTATAATTGGTTTTTCCCTTCCACCCACCACGATTAGGTCGTCTCTACTCAGAGTCCCATCATAGATTATGGTGTTAAGCGTTAGGCCTAGTCCAGGCTCCTCTTTCACCTCTAAAACAGTTCCTCTAGCTGGGCCTACAGTTATCTGCAACCTATTCTTCAGATACTGCTGGGTTAATCCTATAAGAACGGCTAGAAGCTCTGTGACACCTTCTCCTGTTTTTGCGCTTGTAGG
>JBBITX010000048.1:0-9021 GCA_037440545.1 Candidatus Bathyarchaeota archaeon | reverse complement strand
TCCTTTATTTCCTGGAAGTCTCTTGTCCAGTTAAGCGCATATTGGATTCTCTCCTTCAATTTTTCATCTGGCTTTTGGCCTTTCTTGAGGTAGCCGTATCCCTGAAGCTTTTCAGTTATGAACTCTTCCTCTTTTCCTTCAGGGGCTATTTTAGCTAGAAATGTTAGGAGGTTGTATGGGACGTGGATGCTTGGCTTTTCTGGAGGTTTGAAAAGCCAGCAGTACTCGTATAAGCCTCTAAGTTTTGCCAACTCCTTTTTGTCCAGGATGGTTTTTCTTCCAAAGTATATGTCCTCTAGATAGTCAAGTTCATTCATGTAGGAGGGTATGTCAGTTACAGCCAATGTTCTTGTTCCAACAAACCTTTTCAGCATAAGTAGGAGGAGAGATTGGGGTGAACCATATCTGAACCAGACTTGGGGGGTGAAAACGTTCCCTGTAGACTTAGAGATTTTTCGTCCACTTTTATCTAGAAACATCTCGTATTTCGCATGGAATGGAGGCTCATAACCTAAAACTTCCCTGCAGATTCTATCATTAACGCGGACTGAATCAGCTATATCCTTTCCATAGGCTTCAAATCTTATGTCAAGGGCTTTCCATCTTGCTGCAAACTCGCCTTTCCAGCTTAGCTTTCCCTCACCTTTTCCCAGTTCAGCTTCTCCTTTGAAGCCGCATCCCTCAATCCATCTTCCCTTAATCTCCATTCCTTCACATACGTAGGCTACTTTCCCCTCTTTAGGATAGTATTCTAAAGCCTTAGTTGTATATATCCTCCGGCATTTTTCACACACTGGAAAGTATGGGAGAACCTCAACATATCTTTCCTGGCCTACTTCTTCCTTAACTATTTCCCCAACCCTTTTAGCGTTTAAAAGCAGCGTTTGAACCTCTTTTTCAAGCATGCCGCTTTTGTAGGCTTCCCTTGCTGAAATGTAGCGGTATTCTATTCCACACTTGTCTAAGGCTTCAAGTAAAAGTTGACTCATATGTTTCCCGAAGCTTTCATGACATTTGAAAGGATCGGGAATGTCTGTTACGGGAAAACCTAAATATTTCTCAAGAGATTTAGGCAGTCCAGCTGGAACCTTTCTAAGGCCGTCCCTGTCGTCGCAGAAGGCTATAAGTTCTGAGGGGTAGCCCTGCTCTCTTAAAGCCAATGTGACAGCGTAGGAGCGGGCGGCATCCCCTAGACTTCCAATGTGGGGGAAGCCTGAAGCTCCAAGGCCCATTTCAGTTCTTATCATTTTAAGGCTTCTTCCAAGCTTCCGCTCCCTTTCAATTATTTTTGAAGCTGTTTTGTCGTACCATGTTCCCTTTCCAATTATTTTCTCATCCAAGTTTCAATTCTGCCTCTACATCAATACTTTTATGGAGGGATAAAAGCGTTACAGAGTTCTCCCTTAAAAAGATGGAATTAAAATATGCCAAACTTGGCTGGTGGAATTTCACCCCTAACCATATTTCCAGTTGCTCCGTCCACCATAAGATTGTAAGTTTCACCTTTATACTCATATTTTATAAACCATATAGGCGCATGAAGGTAAACTGCCTGTTTCAATTTTAAATCCATTTTCATATCTATTATTTTGTCAACATCCTGCTGGGCTAAGTAGCGGTGGTGTTCCTCTATTTCCTGCCTTGCAATCCTCCAAGCTTCTTCATTGTCAATTTCGCTGTTTAAAACCTCTGCAAATCTCTCAATTTTCCTGAAGTCGAAGGGAATTTTCCCCTCTAAGGGCACATCATACTCCCTTGTGGGAAAGGTTGAGGCTTTCCTTGCAAGCACAAGCCAATGGTATTCTTTGGTTATTCTTCCCTCCTTAACCGTTGGAGGGGTTAGACGCTCAAAAACTCCTTTATAGCTTGTTTCAGCTTCAATGGTTAAAACCCAGAAGGGCAGATAAACCAGTTTCCTCTCTTTAATCTTAGCCTTTCTAGCCATGTCTGGAGGTTTTAGGAAGCCTGAACCCATCCAGCTTTTAACAGGTTCCTCTATGTTTAAGGGGTCATACTTGTTTAGAAGCATTGAATGTTCAAAGGTGAAGGCCAATCCTGTTTCTATAATAACTGTGTATCCGCAATATCTGCACGTTGCCAATATCTCTCCAGGTTGAAAGGATATTGGCGCTCCACAGTGGGAGCATTTCAGCTCCTTTACAATTGACAACTATTTTAACCTCTGTTTTTCCCTTTTCAGGATTTCTCTAGCTACAATAACTCCTGAAGCTGAAGCTTGGACAAGGCCTCTTGTAACGCCTGCGCCGTCGCCGGCTGTGAAGAGGTTTCTAATCTTCGTCTCCAGGGCGTTGCTAAGTTCAAGTCTTGAACTGTAGAATTTAACTTCAACGCCGTATAGAAGCGTGTCTCTAGAGCTTATTCCCGGAGCTATTTTGTTCATGGCTTCAAGCATCTCCCTTATATCTGCAAGGTAGCGGTATGGGAGGACGAAGCTTAAATCCCCTGGAGTGGCGTTTTTCAATGTGGGTGTTACAACGCTTCTAGCGATCCTTTCAGGTGTTGAGCGGCGTCCAGATTCTAAATCGCCTAAACGTTGGATCAGTATGCCTCCGCTTAGGAGGTTTGAAAGCCTCGCTAAATATTTGCCGTAGGCTATGGGTTCTCGGAAGGGTTCTGTGAAGGATGTGCTTACAAGTATGGCAAAATTCGTATTTTCTGTTTTCCTTTCAGCGTAGCTCTGCCCGTTCACTGTTAAAACTCCATTGTAAGACTCTGATATTACTTCTCCGTATGGGGCAACACAGAAGGTTCTAACCTGATCATCGAAGAATTTCGAGTAGTAGATGAACTTAGGCTCATAGAGTATGCTTGTCAAATCCTCCATTACAGCTGCTAAAACTTCAACTCTTACGCCCACGTCTACAGGGTTGTTAAGGGTTTTTAAGCCAAGGGCTTGAGCTTCTGTTTGAAGCCATTCAGCTCCGCTTCTTCCAGGGGCAACAACCACGTATTTTCCATAGTATTTTTCGCCTTCAACGGTTTCAACGCCCTCAACGTGGCCGTTCTTAACTATAAGGCCCTTAACGTCCTTCCTCATTACAATTTCAACTTTGCCGTCAAGCTCCTGCCTCATTTTTCGAAGGGTTTGGGCGCACCTTTCAGTTCCCATATGCCTAATCTTCTGGTGTACAAGCTTTAAACCGGCAAGGGAGGCTTTACGCTCTATCAATTCAACTTTTTCAATGTCTCCGCCGTAGACGCGCTCAGCAGCTCCATACTTTATGTAAACGCTGTCCACATAGTTCAATAGGTTTGCAAGCTCCTCCCCTGAAATATACTGGCTCAGCCATCCTCCAACCTCTGTTGAAAGGGTGAGTTTTCCATCGCTGAACGCTCCAGCGCCGCCCCAACCGCATAGAAGCCCACAAGGCTCACATTTAACACATCCGAAGCCTCGGCTGGCTGGACATCTCCTCTGCTCTATATCTGGACCTTTGTCAAGCATTAAAACGTTTAAACCCGCCCTCTCAGTGATCTCTAAGGCTGAAAATATGCCAGCTGGACCTGCCCCCACAATTATTACATCATACTTCAAAGCCTTCTGCCCCTTGAAACCCTAAATTAGATGTAATACCACGCATATAATCTTAACGAAAACATGTAAAGGTTAAACGCCTAACAGTTAAATCTTAAAGTTATGGTTTAGGCTTGTTCGGAATAAGGCATAAAAACTTAAACGTTTTTTGCCCTTTGTTTCTAAACTGGTGCTCCTCATTTGGTAAAACAAATACAACGTCTCCAGGTTTAAGCTTCCTCTCTCCATCAGCTCCTAAAACCTCTCCATCCCCCTCCAATATGAAGACCTCATGTTCCCATGGGTGGCTGTGGAGGGGACTTTGACCTCCAGGTTCTATTTCGAAAAGTCGCATGGCGAAGTTTTCAGCTCCCATATCCCTTTTTATAAGCCATCTTACCTTCAGGTTTGATGCCCCTGGCTCCGCGGCTTCTTCAGCCTTAACCTCGCTGTAATGGAAAACTCTCATAGCATCCGTCCTAAATTAGACTTTACATTTTAGTCTTTTATGGCTTCCAGTATGCTCATCACGTTCCAAAGTTTTACTCTGGTGTATGGGGGCATGTTTGGGTCTTGGAGGATGTCGTCAAGTATGGATATGGCGTTTGAGGCTCTTACCGCCGGGGTGAACTCTGTTGTCTGAAGGGCTTCCATTGAGTCTTTGGCGGCTCTTCTAATATTGCGTGGAGTTGTTGTGTCTTCTGAAACTTCTCCTAAAACGGCTAGTGCCTGCTTTATTCTCTCCTCGTATTCCTGTTGTTTTCTCTTTCTAGCCATTCGACCACCGAAATCATTTCAGATAATCAAGTTATATAGGCTTTTATATCTATTCTTAGATGGAGGCCTTTAAATGTCGCATAGGGAAGATCAGTATATTAAGCGTATGGCTGACATGCTTCGTCAAGGTCACACTCTTACAGACCTTGCCTGTCCAGCATGTGCCTCTCCAATTTTCAAACTTAAAAGTGGGGAGCTCTGGTGTGGGAAATGTGAGAAGAGGGTTATTCTGGTAAGGGAGGATGAGGAGATTTCTAAAGTTACAAGCGCCATGGCTTTAGAAAACCTTGAATCTGCATTGATGGCGAAGATTCAGGATATACAAAACAAGATGCAGAGGGAGGAAAACCCTGAGGAGCTTCAAAAGCTAAGCGCCGCCCTGTCGGAGCTTCTTGGAAACCTTGAAAAAATGAGAAGGGCTAAAAAGTTTTAGGGCTGCCATTATGCTTGGATTGTATGAGGGCTTCCCAGAGAAACCTCATAAAACCATAAAGCTGCAAACATATATTTCAAACAGGAAGCTTCAGCAGGTTATAGTTCAAACTTTGAATAAAATGAACGGCGTTGAATTCAAGCTTGAAGAGGTTACAGAGCCTCCCACGCCTGGTTGTAAGGCAATTTTAGAGTTTGGAATAGCTGAATCCAACATATTCAACTTTTTAAACAGTGAGGAAACGTCAAGGGTTTTGGAAGCCTTAAGGAAGAAGCCATTCCATTTTATGGACTTCTTTTGCGCCCTTAGATATTACAAGTTGGAGGATGGAAAGAGTTTTCCCTTGAAGTTTGACTACTACATTATCCGTTTAATATTTAATTCAAATCTTGTTGAAATGCAGGTTTACCATGAGAGAGGCCCGAGACATGTTCCTCCTGAAGAAATACTCAACCTTTTTGTAAACAGGGTTAACGAGTATTTCTCAAGGAAAGTTTTAAAAACGTTATGAGAGGCTAGTTTAAGGATTCTGGAGATGTGAAGTAACTATGGATAGTATTTCTTCAGCTACATCGGCTTTTGATCTGTTTCCATCCACTTTGACAAGATCTCCCTTCTTAACGAATTTCATGTAGTATTCTCGAACTTTCCTCTGAGTTTCAATTTTCTCCATAACAGACTTTTTAGGCTTCAACCTTTTGAAGACTGTTTCAGGCTGAACATCTATGAAAATGGCTAGGTTTGGAGTTAATGCATACATGTTAACCTTTCTAATCCATTTCAGGTCTAATCCAGCTGCGCCTTGATAGGCTAGGGAGGAGTAAACATACCTGTCTGAAACAACAATTTTTCCCATGTTTAATGCAGGCTTAACTTCATGTTCTAAATGTTCGAATCGGTCAGCTGCGAATAGTAAAGCTTCAACCACGCTTGGGACTCTTTTTTCAACGTTTAAACAGTGTTGCATAATGAATTTTCCAATTTTCCCCCTGCTAGGTTCAGCTGTATATAAAGCGTCAAAACCTCTTCTCTTAAGGTTTTTAACAAGCATTCTTGCCTGAGTTGTTTTCCCACAGCCGTCAAGCCCTTCAACACATATGAAGAATCCTTTCCCCTTCATCGTCACACCTTCTATAGTATGACATTATAAGGTGAAGAAGCATTAAATAATTATTCAGCGTGTTTGAGGGAAGCCCTAAAATGTCTAAAACCTATTGGGGGGAAATAAAAGATCCTGTTTACGGCTATGTTTACATAACTGAAGATGAGAAGGAGGTTATTGACTCCTATCCTGTTCAGAGGCTTAGGAGGCTTCGCCAGCTTGCAGGGGCAGAGTATGTTTATCCAGGGGCAAACCACACTCGTTTTGAACATTCAGTAGGCGCAATGTACTTGGCTGGAAGGGTTTCAGAGAACCCTAACATTAACAGGCTGATAAGCGGGGAAGAGGCTGAAGCTGTTAGGATGGCAGCCCTCCTCCACGACGTTGGACACGGCCCCTTCTCCCACATATTTGAACACCTTCTAACTAAGAGGCTTAACAAAACCCATGAAGACATGACTTCATGGATAATAAGGAAAAGCGAACTGAAAGACGTTTTGAACATGCTTGGTTTTAAAGCTGAGGAAATATCAGAGCTTGCTGTTGGAAATCTAGGCAAAGACGGAAAGGCATTCCTAAACCAGATTATTAGAAGCTCAATAGACGTGGATAAACTTGACTTCGTTGTAAGAGACACATACCACACAGGAGCCGAATATGGCTTCGTAGACGTTTTCCGGATTATACACACCTTCGACGTTTTAGATGGAAACCTAGCTGTTGAGATAGGAGCCCTTTCAACCCTTGAATCCTTCATAATTGCACGCATTGAATCCTTCAAAAGCATATACTTCCACAGGGTTGGAAGGGCAGCTCAAATAATGCTTGCAGAAGCCTTAGAGAAGGCAGATGAGGAGCTTGGACTTTCAAATTTTAAAACTCCAGAGGAATATTTAGCGATGGACGACTACACAGTTTGGGCCATGCTTAAAAAATGCGAAAAATCAAACAGGATAATAAGAAACCTTGAAAGGCGAAGGATGCTTAAATGTGCATACGAGCAAACATTCTACGTTAAGGATAAAACTGTTTCAAACATATTCAGCGCTGAAGAGTTTAGAAACCAGATAAGGGATAAAATTGCCAAAGAAGCAAGGGTTGAACCTCAAACAATAGTTATAGACGTCCCAACAGTCCCCTCAGTGCCCTATCACCCCTCCATATTCACAGACCCAATGGAAATTCCTGTTTTCACAAAAACCAGAGATGGCGGAAAGGAGCCTAAAAGGCTAAGTGAAATCTCAGGAATATTCGATGTATTGAAGGGTTTCATAAACATACTCCGCGTATACACAGACGAGAAAAACAGGGGTAAAGTGGCTGAGGCAGCCTCAAAAATTTTAGGCCAAATTCCATCATCCGCTAAAATATCCTACTAGAAAAATGGGTTTGGAACATGGGAAAGGCTGGGCCAATAACATTGAGGGGCAGGGGGATAGTGGAGGGCCAATGCTTAGGCGTGGCGCTTGTTTCAAAAATGCCCATAAGCTTCCTAGGAGACGTTAACCCTGAAAAAGGAGTTGTAAAATCCAAAAACCACGACTTACACGGCGAAAAACTAAAGGGTAAGGTTTTATGCTTCCCCCATGGATATGGCTCAACTGTTGGAAGCTACGTCCTATACTCTCTGGCCAGGAAGGGCCTAGCGCCGAAGGCCATAGTTAACGTTAAGGCAGACCAGGTTATAGTTGTGGGAGCAGTAATGGCTGACATACCAATGATGGACATGGTTGATATATATAAAATAAACAATGGCGATATGGTTGAGGTTGACGCCTTCAAGGGAATTATAAAAATATTTAGAGGCTGAGAATGGAGGCTTGAAAGGTGTATCTGACAAGAAGGGAGGAATCCATATATAACGGCGATTATGGCTGGGCCTTGCAGGTATGCATGAAAATCCTCGTTAAGCTAGGCGACCTTTTCGGAGCTTCAAGGCTTATTCCCATAGATTCAGCCCACGCCTCAGGAGTTTCATATAAAACCTTGGGAGATGCCCCTAAACATTTCCTTAAGGTTTTAGCTGAATCTGGAGTTAAAGCTTCAGTGGAGGCAACACTAAACCCTAAAGGCGTAGATACAATACACTTGGTTAAGAGGCTTCCTGAAAAGCTTGTAAGCAAACAGCTTGAACTAGTCAAGATATTTGAAGATATGGGCTTTAAGAAGTCTTACACTTGCACCCCCTACTATATTAGAAAGCCTAAAAGAGGAAGCCACATTGCCTGGGCTGAGTCTTCAGCGGTTGTTTATGCAAACTCTGTTTTAGGCGCATGGACAAACCGTGAAGGGGGGCCAAGCGCCCTTGCAGCGGCAATAATTGGGAAAACACCGGAATGTGGAGTTCACTTGGAAATCAACAGGCAGCCAAACATCCTTGTAAACGTTGAAGCACTATTAAAAAGCGAAGTAGAATATGGAGCTTTAGGAATATATCTCGGAAAAATTTTGGGAGATAAAAACCCCCTTATAAAGGGATTAAGAAACCCAAATGAGGAGAAATTGAAACATTTAGCCGCAGCCCTAGCCTCAACAGGAATGGTGAGCATGTTTCATTATAAAGGAGAAATGCCTAAAACCGAGAAACCTGAAAAACTGGTTGTTGAACCTAAAAACATAAAGGAAACCATTGAAGAGCTTACAACAACCTCTAAACCCATGCCAGACCTTGTTTTTATAGGATGCCCCCACTGCTCCCTAAAAGAAATAAGGCGAATAGCAGAATTAATAGGGAACAGGGAAGTTAGGCAAAATTTGGAATTTTGGATTTGCACATCCCAGCACGTCAAAGAAAAAGCTGCAAAACAGGCGGAGCACATAGAAAAAAGCGGGGCAAAAATACTGACAGACACGTGCGCTGTTGTAACTTGGACGGAAAAGCTTGGAATAAAAACAATAATGACAAATTCAGCAAAGACAGCCCACTACGCTCCAACCCTAAACAAGGCGAACGCCATACTGGCTCCACTGAAAGAATGCTTAAAAACAGCATTGAAAGAATAAGGTTTATCCGAAGGATAAACATTTGCGTCAAGTTTCCGAACAGTTTTTGAACAAAAATAACAGGTCGTGTTACACGCAGGATAGGAATAGAATATTTAAACTTGAAGGCTTAAACTTGATGGGTTGAATATTTATCTGAAAGAATAACTAGAATTTTATAGTGAAGGGCTT
>JBBITX010000047.1:0-9321 GCA_037440545.1 Candidatus Bathyarchaeota archaeon | reverse complement strand
GTCTCTACAATCAAAAGAAGAATAAAAACCATTTTTATCCATTTAAGTTGCCACGTCCCTTTGTTATCAGCCTTTAAACGCTCACATCCTAGGCTTTAAAATTAATCTTAATTATACAGCCTTGAATAACTCTTCGATTTATCAACTGTTTCATTTGAAATGGTTTAGGAAAGAAAAAAGGGGATTTTAGTTAAATTCTCTTGTATTTTTACTTCTTTTTCGCTGCTTTCCCTTTTTTCCTCTTTGCTTTGCCTGCAGACACTAACTTGACCTCAAATCTATAATCGTAGGTGATTCCTTTAAAAAATTTTCTGTTTCCTTCCAAATACTGACCTTTTTCAATAAGCATCCGCATTTCTAACATTTCATAGCCTAAAACCTCTTTATATTCTGCAAAATGGAATAAAGGGTTAAAAATGCGTATAAAAAATTTAAAGGTGTTTAAAAATGGTTTTAATGTCAATACAGACGTTTTTGAAGAAAATTTATCACTGTCCTCAAGCAGGCATGTAGCCTTTCCAAGCTGTTAAAACTAAAGTCATGGAGAAAAATATACAATATTCTTTAAATTTAATTGGGTTTATTTTTAATTTTTTTGATTTTTCCATTCATTTTTAATGAAGTCTGTTATTTTTTTCTGGAAGAGAGCATTTTTTAGAAGTTTGCTTCTACTTATCCATTTTTGGATTGGAATTTGGAATCTTGTTGAAATGTGTTTTATGGCTTCTTCAAGATTTTGGAATGTTAGAGGCTTTTGTTTCATGGCGTTTCTAACGTTTTCCCGCACTTGCCAGACGCCTACTGGCATTATGTAGCCTGGATGCGCCTCTCTAAGCACTATGACTGTTGCTTGCCTCCCCTCTTTGACAAGGTGTTCGCAGACAGCTAGGCGTGCTGCATAGTAGCATCCGCCTATCTCAGCGTAAGTTGTTCTTCCCTCATAGCCTTCCCAGTCAGAGTATAGGACGACGTTTCTACCGTGGGGATTCCAAACTGTTCCTGGATACCAGGCTTCGATGGCTTCGTAACTCCATGCTCCAGGAATCATTAAAACTTCAAATATATTGTCTAAATATCGGGACTCGTAAACGCGGTGCTCGCTTATTTCAGGAAAACTCTTAACCCTCTCCATCATCATTTTTGAGATTAGACTGTCAACGGCTGTGATGCTCCATCTAGTTGGCACAAGCCTTCTTTTCCTTTCAAGGCCGAAGGCTCCAACGCTGAAAGCCCTTTGAATTTTTGAAACCAAAACCCCCTTGTTATATAGTTCTAAAACGGCTTCTTCAGCCTTCAAGTCATAGTCGTAATAGGCTTTTTCTATCTGATGATCCCAACGTGTATTTCCAACGTTCAAATCACGTATTTGAGCTGAAGGGCCGAAGGGTTGAACCTCATCATCTAAAAAAATGAAGCCTCTAGGCTTATTTTTAAGTAGGAGTTCAACGTCAACGGGTTTTTCAGCCAAGGCAAGCTCACGGGTTTTATCAATTATTTTTCCAGCATCCTCAAATCTGCCTACGTGGACCCTGTGTTTTCCTCTGATAAGCATGGAGCGAAAACCCACAATTTCGTCAATAGGCTTTCCAAACCAGAATTCAGGCAGATCGTATAGGCTTGTGTCTTCCAGAACAGGGGGAACAAGAGGCCCAGCATAAACATATGGATAGCCTATCCTTCCAACAAAAACGCTTGGAGGAGAAGCCCCTGCAACATCATCGCTCTGTAAAAGCGGAACACTCTTCAAGAAAAAGTTGGTTTTCACAATAATAGGGCAACGTGTTTTACCGCAGAGAAACCTAGAACCCTTACAAGCCACACATAAGCCCCTTTCTGAGGCTTTAACAATAATTTGTCCCTCACCAAAGCCTAAATCAGCATATCCAGACGTTTTCAAGATGTCGTGTAGCCAAACGTCAGGATAGGCCCTATCTCTCTGCCCGGTTGAAAACCTCAACTTCCACCATTAAAATGTTTAGAGAACAGGCTCATATGCTTTTTTAAAGCTTTAATAAGAAATGTTCGTAGATGTTCCAATGATGCTAATCCCTTGTTTTTATAACCATTAAAGCAGCTAATATAATGTATAGAAGCCCGATTGACCCATAGATTGGTTTTGGAAAATCGGGTAATTTCACCCAAACACTGACAAGTTCAATTATGCCTATAACAATGGCGAAAATCGACAAGACAATCATAACATAGTCTCCAGTTTGAGCCTTTCTAAAATCGAAAGTTTTTTCTTTATAAGTCTCAACTATAAGAACAAAACCTAAAACCAAAAGCATAATTGCATTAGTCAAAGTTTCAGAGTCTATTAACAGAATGTCGAGCAGACGAAGCCCTATAATAATAGATACAGTAGCCGAACCCCACCCTAAAATCTGTTTTGCCCCCACTTTCAAATTAAACCACCACTCACATCCTACGTTAATATAAATTACAATTTAAAATATAAATTCATTAAAATCGTTATCTTACAACAACCTGCTTTCCACAAAAATATCGGGCATTTTTATCTAGCGGAGTGATAAATTAAAGATTTGGCATACATGTACACATAATTGGTTGGACGCAGTGTTAAGTATACCTAAGTTTTAATTTTGTGGCTTTTTTGAACAGGCTTGCAACTTGACTGTCCGAACGGGTGAGGATCAACTTTAAATGAATCTCGATTACTGATTTACTCCCTAAGATATGGTGTAAACTATATGCATAGGGTTATTTAGGTGTTGAGAGCCGCCAGACCTTCGCGGGCAGAATAGCTCCTCAACACAAAGTTAACTTTAATGGGGATTGGCCAATTTTAGCGTGTAATATCCGGCATTCTTTAAATTTTGCCCTTTCTAACCTGCTTGCCCTTTAATTTATTAATGTGCTTTTGGAGGTAAGCCGGTTCATTCATGTATTCATAAATTATATTTTAGTGGCTTTTGAAACTTGTTATGTGTATTTTCGTTGTTCAAGTAGACAGAAATATTTATTAAGACTTACTATTCACTATTGTTCATGGAGGTTGCATGATATGGCAATGCAAAAATCAGCTTTAGGGGTAGTTTTCGCATTAGCAATAGTTGGACTTGCTACAACCGTTTTAGCCCTGTCTACATCGCACACGTTCACAAACACAGCCTCTATCAAAACCGTCGGACTAGGCGTCTACTCTGATAGCGCATGTACACAAAAGATCACCACCCTTTCATGGGGAGCTCTGAGTCCGGGAGAAACAAAAAAACAGACGGTGTACATAAAAAATGGAGGGAACATTCCACTCATATTAAGTATGACCAAAGGTAATTGGAATCCCAGCACCGCTGCAAGTTACATAACAGTATCATGGAACAGGGAAGGATACACGCTCCCGGCAGGGGCTAGTACTTCTGCAGAAATCACCCTCACAGTTTCTAGTAGTGTTAGTGGAATTACGGATTTTAGCTTCGAAATAACCATATCAGGATCAGGTTAATTGCAGCTTGTAACAACAGTCTAAAAGGGATAAAAGACTCTAACAATTACTGTTATCATAAATCCTACTCCTAAGGCTAGAGCCGTAATCCGTAGACGCCCCTTTTCTATAATTATATTCCCAGAGTATTCTGTTGCTGCACATATAATCTCAGAGGTTATTAGGGTTATAATTGCCATCACAGCAAGCCATAGGCTTATGTCTGCTAAGGACATGGGGAAGTTCATTTATCACCTCTCCAGAAGTTTGTATAAAACTTCTATTGCATCGCCTTCTTGGGATACACTTTCTTTTTTGACAGCCACTATTTTTCCAGACACTTTGGCAATTGAACATGCTATGGCGCTTATAACGGGGCATCCTAGTAAACGGACGCTTCTAACGTTTTCTTCAGAGACATACAAGTTTTTATATGTTGAACCTGTGATTTTTAGATGGATTTGCCCATCTTCCTCTTTCACTTCTAATCCTTTTGCTAGCTGAAGACTTCCAGTTATCAAATCTGGAAGGGTTTCAAGCAATTCGTTAAGCTGCAGTTTTATGATATCCCTTCTTAACTCTTTTTCAATTTGGTTTAGGAGCCCAATTCCTGGAGGAACTATACATATTCCATTTGGATTCTCGATGAAGAACTTGCTTTTAGCCAGCTCTTCTATTGATGGCACTCTGCCTTCGCCTGCTGATATGAAAACCACGGCTTCTTTTAGGCCTTTCAAGTGTTCTGGAAGGTAAACATCTTTAGGATACGGAGGTATATAGTAGGCTTCTCCTCCTTTAAACCTGAGGTCTTTAACTATTCTGTCTATTGTTTTGTAAGTTGAGATTACAGTTGATTCCAATAGTTCGCTTGGAACATATCTTACCGGTTTTATGAAGATGAATATGGCGCCCCAGAAGGTTAATCCTAAACCTATGAAAGCTAGAATGTTAGATTCCTTCAATATAGAATATATTAGGGCTAGCACGCCTGGAATTATGAAGGCTATGCCTATCTTTCCCGAAGGCAGTCCCTTCGCCTTTTTAAGTTCAAATTTCAGTTTTTCAATTTCCGCCTGCAGCCGCTTTATAGTTTCCTCATTGTACTGCATGGTCTTCGATTCAGAATTCTTATCCTCTTCTTTAATTGGCGCATATTGCTTCTTATCTGAAGACATAGAATTTCCCTAGACGAAAGTGTCTTAAGTTATCTTTTAAGGTTTCAATTATTTATCAAGCTTTCCAAACAAGTATTGACTTATCGAGGACGGATAAATCTTTTCTTATGAAGCTACCTCGAAAGCTATCAGCCTCTCTAAAGTCTTCTTTATGGGCAATTTTTACATCCCTTTTTCTATGAACGCTTTTACTCTAACTTCAGCTAGAATATTTGTGAAAGGATCTGTTGAGCCATTTAATGCTTTGGGTGGCTGATTTTAGGATTATTTTCAAAATCTTGAGGTTAGAAGTTTTAGGTCTGTTTGGTTGCGGAGCGCGTCTCTAAAGTTTCTAGATTTATCTGATGGCTGTTAATGGTTTAGCACTGCATGTTTGAGAACTGTTTTAAAAATTTTAAACCCGTCAGATATCACTCTTATATTTGAGCTGCCGTGTTCTCTTTTTTTGCAGTTTATTGGTATTTCTTTGAATTTAAATCCGTTTTTTAGCCCTTTAACAGTTATTTCTGTTTCAATTTCGTATCCTGATGAATTTAAAGCTATTTTTTGTAGGAAATCCTTTTTAAAGGCTCTTAAACCTGTTTGGCTGTCTGTGATGGATTTTCGTGTTAAAACCCTTATTGTCATGTTTATCATGTGGTTTCCAAGTAATTTTAATTTTGACGTGTGGTCTTTCCTTCCATTTAGAAACCTTGACCCTGCAACTATGTCTGCGCCGTTTAATAGTGGTTCGATGAGGCTTTGAATTTCTTTAGGACTGTGAGCTCCATCCGCATCTATGGTTACTATTATGTCGCCTTTGGCGTTTTGGAAACCTTTTCTTAAAGCATAGCCCTTTCCCATGTTTCTTCCATTGGAGAGAACTGTAGCTTTATATTTGTATGCTATCTCTCTTGTGAGGTCATTTGATCCATCGTCTACAACTATTATTTCGTAGGGCATCATTAGGGATTCCATTACCCTAATGGTTTCCTCTAGAACTGAACCTATGGTTTCTTCTTCGTTGTAGGCTGGAATGACAACTGATATTACTGGAGACTGCATTTATCCTCCTTTCTCCTTTCTAATTTATTACGGGGAAAAATAAAAATCCATAAGTAAAAATAATATAGAAAAATTTTAGATTTGTATAGAAGATTATTTTTCCAAGTCTTAAATGTCTTTTAAGCTTCAAATGTTTTTATAACTATTTCAAAGCTGAAATTTTGTGCGTCTTTCTCTATGAGAAAATGCAGAAATTCGGGATCTGAGGAAATTGTAAGGGTTAATGTAACGTATACTTTTTCGTTTGGTTTTATTTCAGTGTTATTTAAGTCAAGGGTTAAGTTTATGGGCTTCATTATTGGAGGGTGCTCTGAAATCTCTTCTCCTCTTGAGTTTTGGAATGTTATGTTAGCTTTTGCGATGTCTATTAGTGCGATTTTTATTGGAACGTTGCTCTTGCTTTTTATGTAAAAGGAACGGTTTACAGGTTTTCCAGGGTAAACTGTTCCCCAGTCTATGAACTGTTTACCGTCTTCTGTTATGTTTATGTCTCCTCCCATGGCTTCTGCACCTATTATTCTTATTGTGCCAACTGTTGGAAGTCGGAAAGTATTCATTCTGGTTAGAAGTATAGATATTCCTGTGCTGACGGCTAATGTTATTATGGCAACGCTTAAAATTAGCAATATTGTCTTCTTAAACTTTTTAAAGAAGCTTATTAGACGGCTTAGGCTTATTTTCAAATTTTATTACCACAATTTTTTGGTTTGTGTTTCATAAAAGTTTATCGCAAATTCAATTTTGGATTTCTGAGGGTGGGTTTAAAGTTTGCAAGTTCCCATTTCAGCGTATCGGCCAGCTTCTCCAGAAGGACGCCAGGAAATCCGTATAGACTTCCATGTGGAACTCCTATAAAGTTGCATGGAAGTTGGTGGGAAATAAGGTTCCATGGAGATTTATTGGTGAAGAGTTTGCTGAAGTCATTAGAAGGCTACAGACGAGTACTTCGAGGCGTAAGCATTAAAGGTTTAAGCTGATTTGGGCATATTCGGCACAGGCGGTGCATATAGCTAAAGTGAAGACAAGCATATATCGATAAAGAGTTATAGTTATGGGAAAAATATAAGTAAGCGTAGCTAGGATGGTCTCGAAGTAGCCAAGCTCTTGAAGAGCTTATGAGTGAAGAGCTTTTTTGAGGGTATGCTTGACGAGGCGCTGAAAGGAATATGTGAAGCGGAAGGCTACGAGATAGATTTTAAGCTGTAAAGCCCAAAGCTGGTTTTGTAAGCATTTTTGCGAGGACTATAAGTATTGTGGGAAAAGCCAACTTCTCCTAAGAGCTGCCTGAAATCCTAAGCTTTCCATCTCTGAGAACGGATAGGATACGCCTATCAAAGGAGTTCATATCAAGCCTAAATTGACAAAATAAGAATTCAAACAATTTTATACAAAATTAGCAGCGTCCTAGCGCACGTTCAATTTAAGCGTGTTTGCAAGCTTCTCCATGGTAGTTAAAGGGATGTTTAAAAGCTTAGATATTACTCCAATTTCTGAAAACATTATTCTTAAATTGTTTATGTCGTTTTGGTTAATTGCTCCAGTTATGGGGGCTAGAAACATGTATGATGATGTGAAGGCGGCTGCTCCTACTGCAAGCTCTATCCAGTCTACGTAAACAAGCCTGTTTACAATGAGGAATGTTATTACGGCTGCCATTGCAGCTGTAACTGTTATTTTTAAAGATGCTTTGAAGTCTGCTTTTACTCGGTAATGTTTCCATGCGATGTATAGCCCTAAAAATGTGCTTGGTAATCCTGCTGTTATGCTTGTCGTTATTAATCCAACTACTCCATGTTTTGGTATCATTATAGAAGCCATGGGGATTCCAAATGTTAGGTTTAAGAGGCTTAGTTTTAGCTGTGTTCTTGTTTCTCCAACTCCTGCCAGGAGGCTTCCGAGACTTAGGCTTCCGAGAGCACATAATAAATTGTTTATGACATATAGGGTTAGAAACAGAGGGGCATAAGTATATTTTTCTCCATAAAGGGTTCCTATCATAGGCTTTGAAAGGACCATTACAGCCATGGTTGCAGGAATTAGTAGGATGGCGGTATACTTGACTGAAGAGGCATAAACAGTTTTTAAAAGGCTATGCTCGTTTTCAGCTTGAACTTTTGAAAATGATGGGAAAAGCACAATTGATATTGGAGTTGTAAAAAATGTTAGAAGTATGGCGAATTGTGAGGCTATTTGATAGTTGCCAACAACCGTGTTGTTGCAGTATATAGCCATTAAGAAAGCGTAGAATTGACTGAGAAAACCTGTCAATATAGAGGATAGAGATAATGGAACGCCGTAGCTAAGCATTTTTTTAAGCGTTGAATGCGGATTTAACTCTCCAACGCTGAATTTTTTTATTGGCTTAAGCAATGATAAGAATAGGGCTGCTAATCCCATCAACGCAGTTGCTACAAAAGATATTGTGTAGCCTAAAACTGCCCCTAGAACCCTGAATCCTAAATAGACAAGCGTTGGGGCTGCTATGCTTTTGATAATTGCTTGAAGTATTAGTGTGAGGCTGTAAAACTCCATTTTTTCGAATCCTATGAAGCTTGACTGGGCAGCGGTTAATATGGCTCCTGCAAGTATTGTTATAGATGCTATTGCCATAAATGATGCTGACTCAGGCCTTTTAAAGATAGATTCTGCAATGTAGCCTGACGATAATATTAGTAAAAGGGACAGAGTGATCCCTGTTGAAGCTTCAAATATTAGGCCTGATTTTACTATTGCATTTGCCTCTTCCTTTTTGTTGTTTGCCATAAGGTTTGCCGTGTATTTTGTTATGGCTGAGTTTACTCCCCAGTCCCTGAAAAGGGCCATCATGTAGGTTGGAATTAAAGCTATTGAGTATAGCCCATACTCTTCAGGAGTTAGTAATCTTCCAAGGATTATTGTGCCTATGGCCATTATAATTGTGGACGCTGCCACGCCCGCGAACAAGTGGAAGCTTCCAGTTGCAGCTGTCCTTCCAATTTTTACAACTTTCTCCAATGTGTCACATCCTGCTTCTGCGGCGGAACCATTTTTAACATGGTTTTTAGGTTTTGTGGCTGTTTAGTTTTTAATTGTTTATTTAATGTTGTTTAGTGGATGTTTAGATTTCAACTAAACTTTTCCACACTAGGAAGGGCTGGTTTTCTTCGGTGTTTATGTCCCTTTTAATGAAGCCGTATTCTTGTAGGCGGTTAAGTCTCTCTATGAGTCTTTCAAATTTCATGAACTTTCCAACTTTTCCTTTGATGGCTAAGTTTATGTCTCTTGTTGTGATTGTCTTTCTTTCTTTATTTAGCTCGTTTACCGTTTGAAGTATGAGCTTGTCGTGTGGCGAGGCAAAATTATTGAAAATTTTCAGGTTGTTGGTTCTCTTTCGCCATTCATTAATGTTTTGTGTAGTTTTTGTTATGATTATGAAGGCTATTGAAAAGATTAGGAGAGTTTGCTGTGCTGGAACCCCAAGAGAGATTAATGATTGGGTTTTTATCGGCTCCCAGTATGAGGCTATGGTTTCTCCGAATTCTATTAGTTGATTCTCATATTGTTGATAGTTTGTGGAATCTCTTGTTAGAATTATTAGGCTTATTCTAACGTATTTCTGTTGCACTGTGGCTTCTGTTTGAAATGTTGCCTGTTCATACCAGTATAAAGTCACTTGTG
>JBBITX010000046.1:0-9597 GCA_037440545.1 Candidatus Bathyarchaeota archaeon | reverse complement strand
TATTTTGGGATTTCTGAAAGGCTATCTCTGAAAATATAGTTAAACTCGTGTCCCATATGTTCAGCAGTAGACTTGAAGTTTTGCAAGGCTTCAGCTTCTCTTGGACTTGAAAAGTTGTATTTTTCAACAAAACAAGCTATACGGGTCAATCTAACCGCCCTTTCAAAAATTCAGAGGCAAGTCTAGAAATAGTTATCAAGTCTGATGGGAGAATCTCCCCCATTTTCAAGGGTTGAAGCCCGCATAGATAAGCTTCTCCATGGGCACATTGGATATGCACTTTACATATTGGAATATTAAATGTTTCGTAAACCTTCCGTAAAATCTCCCTAACATTACCACCGTTGTTTTCAGTTTTTCCGAAAAACGACTTGCATGAAACAATTTCTCCTAATAAGGGCTGGGCGCATACTGTATACTTATAGTTCATGCTTAAGCTTTTAACAGCTCTGTAAAGCGCACTTCTGTTACTTGCAACTTCAAATCCGTTGAAGGAAAAGGGGTTAACAGCGAAAACCAATACTGGAAATCCAACCTCAGAAATGATCTTTTTAACAGAATTTGTCACTAAATGATGTGTAACGGGAATACCGTTCTTTTGAGCCCTGACAAGCAATATAGGCGTCCTATAGGCGTCAACGGCATTTTCAGTTGAGGGTAAAACCTTCCCTCCCAAAATCTCGGCATGAAGGGAAACATAGTACCCTGTTTTCATATATCTATAATCGTTATTAACGTTGAGAATGAAGTCTCTAACTGAAGATTTAAGGAACTTTGAAGGTTCCATTACTGGAACGCTTAATCTTAGGTCGATGTTTGAGACGACCAGCACTCAAAGGGCACCAGACAGTCGATTTTCGATAACATCTTTAAGTATTTAAAATTAACTATAAGCTTATATCAAAGCTTGTTGCAGAATCTGAATAAAAGAGGAAGCCAATACGTATAGAACCCTAGAGGTTCTCGGACCGGAACATGAATTTTCAATAGTTGACCAAAACCTAAAAGCCAAACCAATAGCCGACAAAGTAATAAAAGATTTTTATGGAAGAATAGTTAACGCCGTAGAACTTAGAAACTTCACTTTTGGTAAGGAGCTTCAAATGCACGTTTTAGAGTTTAAACCTAACAAGCCCTTCAAGTCTCCTGAAAAATTCGAGGAAACAATGCAAGATGCTGTCTTAACAGTTCTAGACTTTCTGGGGAAACGCTATAATGCTGGACTTTTAGGAACTGGAATGCATCCTTTACTCAGCCTTGATGAAACAGCTGTATGGCCCCACCGTCATAGACAAATATACGAAGCTTACAGCGGAATTTTCAATCTGAAAAGGCATGGTTGGCTTAACATACAAAGCTTTCAACTAAACATTCCCTATGCAGATGAGGAAAAAGCCGTTCTGATGCATAACTTACTAGCAAACATATGCACTTATGTGCCTGCAATAGCCGCCTCATCCCCAATTTATGAGGGGAAAATCGGCGATTACCTAGACAATAGACTATACTTCTACATGGAAAACCAAAAGGAAGTTCCATCCATAACGGGAAAAGTAATCCCCGAATACACACACTCCTTCAAACAGTACATAAACGAAATAATTGAGAGGTACTCTTCAGAATTAGCTAGAGCTGGAGCCCCAAAATGCCTCCTGCATAAAGAATGGGTTAACTCAAGGGGTGTAATCTTCCGTTTTGACAGAAAAGCCATTGAAATTAGGATAATAGATGAACAGGAATGCATAAAATCGGATGTGGCCATAAGCTGTTTTATAAGGGCTTTACTCCGAGGGCTAATAAAGGAGAAGACAGCACTTCTACCCATGGAAATTTTGGTTAGAGACTTCAATTCAATTATCAGGTATGGTTTAAACGCTGAGGTTCTGCACCCCAACGGTCCAACGGCAAGGCATGTATGCAGACAAATGCTCAAATTAGCGTTTGAGAACGCGTCTAAAGAAGAGAAAAATTACATAAAACTCCTGGAAAGGCGAATAGAGCATGGAAGCCTCTCTGAAGTGATTAAAGAAAATGTAACGCGGAGGGCGATGAAGACGGACTTTAATGAGGCGGTTCTAGACGTTTACTCAAAACTTCAAAAAAGCTTAGAAAATAATGAGCCCTTCTTCTAACAAGGTGATGGATCATGTCTGTTGGGAAAGGTGAAAGACAGAAAAGTTACTTTGATATATGTGGAAAATGCAGAATAGCCTGCTGCCAGGATGCTAGGCCTCCCATAACATTAAGACGGGAAAAAATAATAGAGGAGTATCTAAAGAACTGTGGAATCGATATAAAAAATCCATTCATACACAGCCAATATGCCTTTCCCAGAGAGGATAAGGATGGTTACTGCATATTCTACGATAAAGAGACGAGAAAATGCATGGTTCATCCTGTTAAGCCGGAGACATGTGTTGCAGGACCAGTGACTTTCGACATTAACCCTGAAACTGGAAAAATTGAATGGTACTTGAAAACTGATAATGTTTGCCCTTTGGCCGGGGTGATTTTTAAGGATGAAGAAATGCTGAAGAAACACTTTAAGATTGCCAGGGAAGAAATCCTTAGACTCGTCAGAGAGCTAAGTTCAGAAGCCTTAAAAACTATATTGAGCAGAGAAGAGCCTAAAACTTTCAAAATAGGCGAGGAAGAAGTAGAAAGCGAAGTATTAAACAAGCTTAAGAGTAAAGCGTGAATTCTCAGGCTGCTAAGTGCAAAACACTTTTACCCTTGTGTATCCGCTATTCTATCAGCGTTGAGGTTTAAGTAGGTTTGAAGGAAGCTTCTAAGAACGCTTTTGACTTGCTTGTTAAGCCTGTTAGAAGGCTTGTTGAGCAGAGAGGATTCTCTAAGCCTGCAGAACCCCAGGAGAAAACTATACCGAAAATTCTTGAGGGGAAAAATGTTCTTTTAATATCGCCTACGGCTACAGGCAAGACTGAAGCTGCTTTTTTACCAGTTTTAAGCATGCTATTACAGGAGCCTAAAACCCCGGGGATTAAGGTTCTTTACATCACACCTCTAAGGGCTTTAAACCGCGATATGCTTGAGAGGCTTGAATGGTGGTGTAACAATTTAGATATAAAGTTGGCTGTAAGGCATGGTGACACAGAAACAAGGGAGAGGGCTAGGCAGGCGAGGAGCCCTCCAGACGTTTTAATAACAACTCCTGAAACTTTGCAGGCGATTCTTTCAGGATGGATTATGCGTCAACACCTACATATGGTGAGGTGGGTTATAGTTGACGAAGTTCATGAGATGGCTGACAGCAAACGTGGAAGCCAGCTTTCCTTAGCCCTTGAAAGGCTAAGAGCCATGATTGGAAGGGACTTCCAGATGGTAGGATTGTCAGCCACCATTGGAAGCCCTGAAAAAGTTGCCCAGTTTCTAGTTGGAAATGGGCGAACCGTTGAAATAGTGCATGTTCCAGTTGCGAGGAAGATGCATTTAAAAATAGTTTTTCCTAAACCTGGAGATGAGGATTTTAGGCTTTCAGGCCAGCTTTACACCCATCCTGAAGTGGCAGCTAGGCTTAGGATAATACGAGACTACATAAGCAAGCATAAATCAGTACTGCTATTCACAAATACAAGGGCCATATCTGAGGTTTTAGCGAGCAGATTTAAGGTTTGGGACATAGACTTCCCAGTCTCCATTCATCATGGCTCACTGGCGAAACCTTCTCGAATAGCCGCTGAAAGAGGATTGAAGAACGGCGAATTAAAGGGGCTTGTATGTACAAGCAGCTTAGAGTTAGGCATAGATGTTGGAAGAATAGATCTTGTTATACAGTACATGAGTCCAAGACAGGTTACAAGGCTCATACAACGTGTAGGGAGGAGCGGCCACAGAATTGGACGTATAGCTGAGGGAATAATCGTCACCATGGACTCCGACGATACACTTGAGGCATTAGCCATAGCCAGGCGCGCCTTGAAAGAGGATTTAGAGCCTGTTGACATACCCCCTAAACCCTACGACGTCTTAGCCCACCAGATTGCAGGCCTCCTCCTTAAACAGAAGAGACTTGAGTTCAACGAGATCTTAGAGATCATTAAAAATGCTTATCCCTACGCAGAGGCAACCTTCGAAGACGTTGAAAAGATTCTCCGTTACATGCATCAAAGGTTCCCGCGACTAGCATGGGTATCCTTTGAAGACAAGATTGCGCTGAAACCGAGAAGAACAAAGGCTTTGTTCGAGTATTACTTTAACAACCTCTCCATGATACCTGAAGAGAAACAGTACTTAGTGGTTGACGAAACAAGCGATTCAGCCATAGGAGTGCTGGACGAAGCTTTCATGGCTGAATATGGCAAGCCAGGGGTCAAGTTCATAATTAGAGGAAGCCCATGGCGGATTCTACACCTATCAGGGGACAAAGTCTACGTAAAACCTGTAGAAGACCCCACTGGAGCTATACCAAGCTGGATAGGTGAGGAAATCCCAGTTCCCTTCGAAGTTGCGCAGGAAGTAGGCTACCTAAGGGGTTTTGTGGAGGAGGAGTTGCGAAAAGGTTTTTCAGCTGAAACTGTTGCGGAAAAACTCAGCAAAGATTATCCTGCAGATAACGCAACTATTCTAAGCGCTTTGACGGAAACCGTGGAGCAAGTTACATCAGGTCTTAATGTTCCCACAGACAAACGAATAACAGTCGAAGACTGGGAGGAATTTGTAATAGTCCACGCCCACTTCGGCTCACTTACGAACAGAGCCCTAGCCCAGCTTATCGGCCATATGCTCTCCGAAAAGTTTGGATACAGCATTGTGGTTCAACATGACCCCTACCGGATTTTTATACAGACAATGGGAGCAGCCAATGCAGAGCACATTGCCGACCTAATCAAAGAATTAAGCATGATGAGTGAAAACGCAGTAAGAGATGGTTTAACCCGGGCAACTGTGAAAACAGGTCTTTTCAAGAGGAGAATGATTCATGTGGCAAGACGCTTCGGAGCCTTGGAAAAGTGGGCTGACTTCAGCAGCGTAAGTCTTCAAAGACTTATAAAAAGTTTTGAAGGAACCCCAATTTTCGAGGAAGCTTTAAAAGAGGTTTTCACAAAGGACCTTGACCTTGGAAGGCTTGTTTTTGTCCTTAAAGAAATTCGCCGAGGCGATATTGTTGTGGAAAAGCTTGAAACAGGCGGGAACGCCAGCCCAATTGCGCGTGTGGGCATTGAACGGGTAAGCATGAAAACTGACCTTATACCTCCGGAAAGGATGCGTGCAGTGCTGGTTGAGTCTGCCAGGGCTAGGCTTCTAAACGAGGCATGCAGCGTAATATGTACAGAATGTTGGAGTTACCTCGACATGATGAGGGTTAAGGATTTGCCTGAAACGCCTAAATGTCCAAAATGTGGCTCTAAAGCTTTAGGACTTCTGAAGGTTGAGGAGGAACGTATGATGCCTCTCGTTGAGAAGAAAGGGGAGAAACTCACTAGGGGAGAGGAGAAAATTAAGAGGCAGGCTTTACAGACGGCCCGTTTGGTAGAGCAGTATGGGAAGGTTGCAGCTGTGGCCTTATCTGCCAGAAAGGTTCAACCCTCAGATGTGAAGGAAGTTCTTGAAAGAGAATCCAAGCTTAACGATAGATTTTATGAGCTTGTGCTTGAAGCTGAACGCAAAGCCATAAGCAAAAGGTTTTGGTGACGATTTTCATCCGCATGCATGCGGGCAGTATATGATTCAACATTTTGATTGCATTTAAAAGGCTTATGGCAACTTTTAAATGGGAGGCCCACTTTATAGTGAGCAGCGCATTTAAGCTTGTGGAGAGTTAGGGAAACTTGGAGATAAGCAGGAAAAGACTCCGCGAGGAGATCTTAAAAAGGATTAAATACGTTAAAAACTGTGTTCTTGCAAGGGAGCTATGTCTCCTAGTGCGAACGAACAGGGCTGTTTTAGAGCCTGGAGACGTTCAGGAAATATGCCTCTACATATCTGGATTGTGTAAGGAAGAGGGATGCGAGGAGCCTAGTGATTTATGCCGCAGAGCTGCCGAGGCTATTGGCTCCGGAGATGAAGAGAAATACTTGGAACTCTGCGCCCAAAGCGCCATGAAATGCGGAGAGTCTAGAAGGCCTACTCCTAAAAGGGAAACCTACGTTGCATGAGAAATCAGAAATTTTTAAAAGATTAACATAATCTTAAATCAGTGTGGAGGTTAACGGCATGTTCATAGCTCCGTTTGTTCCAACCCCCCTTCCAGTTGTCCGCCACATGCTTTTTTTAGCCGAACTTAAGCCTGGAGAGGTTTTCTTTGATTTAGGCGCTGGAGATGGAAGAACTGTGATAATGGCTGCCAAGGAATTTGGAGCGAGAGCCGTGGGAGTTGAGTTGAGGGAAGACCTTGCAAAAAAGGCCCTAGGAACAGTATATGAGGAAGGACTTCAAGACAGGGTGACAATAGTTAGAGACGACATGTTTAATGTAGACCTATCGCCAGCCGACGTCGTTTTCCTCTACTTAACCACAAGCGCCAACGAGAAAATAAAGCCTAAACTTCAAGCTGAACTTAAGCCTGGAGTGCGTGTAGTTTCCCACGACTATGAAATTGTAGGGTGGAAACCTATCAAGGTGGAAAATTTCTGCGAAAACCCAAAGCTTGGATACCCCTCTCACACAATCTACTTGTACAGGAAGGTTTAGTTCAGATTTAAGGCATAAAGCCTTAACACTTACTTTAGAAGAGCTGGTAAAACAACGATCTTCATTAAAATATGTTTATGGCAACTGTAAAGTTTTAATGGAAGCGTATTTTCAAAATCATGGAAGAAGGCGCGGGCGCTTAAAAATGATGTTCATTCCATGGCGGTACATAGCTGACTGGAAATGTGACAACTGTGGCTTTTGCTGTAAAGCATACAGTGTTGTTCTAAACTTTCAGGAATGGCTAAATATAGTTAAAAACTACGGCGTGGAAACAACATTTTCAGGACTTAATAAGCTATATCTAAGAAGGAAAAGCGATGGCTCATGCTTTTTCCTCTACAAATTTTCAGACGTTTACCTATGCGGTTTACAGCACATGAAGCCTGACGCATGCAAGCTTTGGCCATTCAGGGTTTTAAGCAACCCAAAATATGGCTACGCAAGGGACGCGTTATACCCATTCGCAGGGAAAAACCTCTACATATATGCAGATTCTTCCTGCCACGGGCTGCAGTACGGCCAGCCCACATGGGAGTTCGCCAACTACACCGTCAAAGAGTTTGCAGAATTAGCCATAGGGATTAGAAGCCACCAGGAACGAAGTAAGGCGAAAATAAACCCGCCCCAACCGCTTTTTCAACCGAGGAGAATAATATAAAATATACAGTAGACCAATTCTAAGGCAAGAATTTAAGTAATCGCTTCTTTTGTTTTCACTAAGATATTCTCGCACTTAAAGTTTCCATCAACTCTTTTTCACTTTCTTAGAATTTTGAATTCTTCAGATATTTAAAATGCCTTTTTGGTTAGTGGCGAAACTAGGGACCTTAAAAACTCATGTAAATTTTCTATACGCAGATTGGGTTGCTAAATCGACTTGGTTGGGAAGCGTTCATATTGAAGTTCGTAAAGCTTCTTCAGTTTTTCTACGCTGTCAATTTCCTCTAATGCCTTGTCTGTTCTGAAGCGGACTATTTTTGGGACTCTTAGGGCATATCCGCTTGTGTATTCATCTGTGTCCTGTATCTCCTGATATGTTACTTCCACAACGACTGTGGGTTTTACGAAAATGCCTTCTTCATCCTCACCTGTCTTTGTATTTTCAATTATCGTTCTTAAAGCATCCATGGCTTCCTCTGGAAGGTTTGAAACCTTCCCAATGGTGTAAAGCTTCTTTTCAGATGGGTCTCTCACTGCAAGTAGGAAGGACGAGTATAGGCCTGCGCGTCTCCCTTTGCCATATAGGGCTTTAACTATTACACTGTCTATTGTGTCTCTTTCCGGTTTAAGTTTAAGCCATGTGTATGTGCGTTTTCCAATTTCGTAGGGGGCGTTTAAGTTTTTGACAACTATTCCCTCATATTTTCTCCTTAAAGCTTCATCGTAAAAGCGGATGAGCTCAACTTCGTTTTGACAGTCTTTCCCCTCGGCGATGTATTCTTCTGGTACAGTCATATACAGGTATTTTCGCCTTTCTCCAAGCGGTAAACCTGTGAGTTCTCTACCGTTGAGGAACAATATGTCAAAGGCTTTTATTGTGACCTTTACCCTTTTCGCCTTTTCCTCAACTTCTTCTGGTGTGAGTTCCCTTGGAACGGTTCTTTCAAGCATCACTTGGAATGGTAATGGTTTTCCATCTTGGTCAACGGCTATGACTTCGCTGTCGACAATGCAGCTTTGCGCCTTGAACTTGTTGGCTATCTCCACAATCTCAGGAAGAGTCTTAGATTTTTCAACTCCCCGCCTTGAGTAAAGCCATATTTGGGTGCCCCACTTGTGGATTTGAAGGCGGCTTCCGTCAAGTTTGTATTCAGCTCTAACAGGGTAAACCACTTTATCCGGCTCGTATAAGTGGGCTAGTTGGGGCTTTATGAACTGTCCAGGCCGCATTTTAATCTCTGCAAGTTTCAATAGTCCTTCAGAAGCCATGCTTACCCCTTCAGCGATGCCTATGATTGCACAGGCGTTTTGAATAAGTTCAGGAGGAACGTTGTAGGCTTTAGCTGCTGCTCTAATAACGGTGTTCACGTAATACCCGAGTTTTAGATCTCCTAAAAGAAGCCTAACAATATATTTTGCCTCTGAAGGCGTGCATACCCTAAGCAAACTTGAAATGTAGAGTTCTCTCTCCCTTAAACTCTTAAGCCTAGGCAGAAGTTTTATCGCTTCATAAACTTCGTTTACATACAATTTCGGCTCTGAAGGCTGTTTGAGTAGGTAGGCTACCTCCCCGTGTTCCCCATAGTCTATTAGAAGCTTTTTAACATCGTTTTTCGAAACGCCTGCTGCTAGGCTTAAGCTTCTCTCTACCAGACCAGGACCAACTTTTAGGCTTTCCTCCGTTATTACGCCTAGGGCGAAACGTGCTTTTATTTCAAGGGGTAATTCAAAGCTTTTGAAAAACTTTGCCAGCTCTGTTTCCTTACCCTTCTTCCCCCGTAAAACTGCAAGGCGTTCATAAACCTCCACTATCTTAGTGAACGGCACGTCCTTTTGTAGGTCTTTACCCTCCATGTAAAGAAGTATCTTGTAATAGGGTATGCTTGTTTTCCATTCTATCTGTTCAGGTGTGAAGCCGGCTTCAACTAGGCGGAGTACAGCCATTTTCATGGATCCGTAGGCTTCTATAAGCTCCTTTAGGGTTGGCGGCTTAACCAGAGACATGCTTCTTTCTACTTACTCTCCTCTTGAGTTGCAGGCATAAAATCTAAAGCCTTTAAAAATCCATCTGAGGTTATATCTACCTTTATCCTTCTCCTCTCAAAGTTACACATTCTACAGTCTAGAACTCGTGCTATTCGGACGAATTCGCCTCTATTCAATCCTAAATCTACCTGCTGGTCGTACCAGTAAACTCTTCCATAATCAACTATTATTGTTCCGTCCAGGTTGTGGGCTAAACCTATGCCTCCAGCCATGTCGTAGCTGTCCCAAACCTCTGAG
>JBBITX010000045.1:0-9997 GCA_037440545.1 Candidatus Bathyarchaeota archaeon | reverse complement strand
ATGGTTTATTCATCAATCATTAGATTTTGTTGGTCAATAGGCTTAAGTTTCTTGAAAGTTTTCTTTTTAACTTCTTTTTAGAAGTAGTTTGGCGCTTCTCCATCTGTCTTTGGCTATTTGGATGTTTCCATATACGCTTCCGTGAAGGGAGTAGAAAATGTAACATAGGTATGTGCATTTTGTGCATTGGCTGTAAGTTTTTCTTAAGGCGTTTAGTTTGGCGCTTTTCCAAACTTTGGGAAGTTCAAAGATTGAGGCTGCTGGTTTGTGGATGTGGCATCCTGAAACTTCGCCTTTATGGTTTACCATAAAGAAGTTCCTCAGGGCTCGGCATTTCCATAATCTTCTGTTGTTTAGGTATAGGTTTTTAACAGCCTCTAAAACTTTGGTTGTTATTAGAATGTTGCTGTTTTTTCTTTTCATTTCCATTATGGATTCGCAGAGCTTAACCATGGAATGGCTATCTCTTATTACGAAGGCGTCATCCATTTTTCCTATTTCGAAAAGGGGGTTAGCTGAGTTTGGGAAGTCGTAGGAGTATAGGCTGTACCAGACTGGTATATCCTTTTCCACGAAATATTTTGTAAGGTCTATAATTTCGTGGAGGTTTACTTGTGAAATTGTAGGCGTTACTGCCACGTTAACTCCTTCTTTTCTGAGTTTTTCAACAGATTCCATGGCTTTTTCCAATGAGCCGCTTACGCCTTTTATATAATCGTTCTTTTCAGGTTTTAGGCTGTCAATGGATATTGCAACGAAGTCTGCTTTTTTCAAAGCTTCAACTTTTGAGCCGGCTATGCTGCCATTGTCATAAACTGTTGTTATGAAGAAGCGGGAGGCATACTCTACTATTTCTTCAATGTCAGGCCTTAAGAGTGGGTTTCCTCCTGAAAGGACAATTTCTAAAACTCCAATTTTTCTAAGCGCATCTAATCCCTGCTTTATCTCCCATGTGGAAAGCTCCTCCTCATCCTGCATGCGCCAAACATTACATCCTAAACAACGGTAGTTGCACCTTCTGGTAATCATCCATTGAACATGGTAAGGCCTGTTCGGAGTTAAAGCCCTGGAGACTATGCTTAAGGCTTTCTTAAGGGACAGCGATGCCAAATGTCCACCTGCTTTAAACTTTTCAAGTTTAAATATGCTGCTGAAGGCCAATAATAGGCTTTCCAGATTATATTGGCTGGGAAAATTTTAAAGGCATCATACTATAACTGAATTCTGCGAAACCCTTAATTCCATTTTAAAATGGGTTCTCAATTCTGAATTTAAGGCGGCACCTAAAATGGGCGGTGGAAAGGTAGATGTTGTCGTTCTTACGAAAAACAGCGAAAGGCTTCTGGAGAGATGTTTAAACTCAGTTTATAAAAATGTTCCAGTTAACCGCCTAATAATTGTAGATGGTTATTCCACTGATTCCACCTTGCAAATTATTGAAAGGTTCCGTGAAAAACGTGGAAACGTTGTTTTACTAATGGATAGGGGTACAAGGGGAAAGGCAAGGATGAAGGGAATAGAAAAGGTTAAAACAGAATGGTTTGCCTTCGTGGACAGCGACGTAGTTTTATGTGATGAATGGTATGAAAAGGCAAGAAAACATGTGAAGCCCAACACAGGAGCAGTTTGGGGCATAGAAATATGGGAAGGAATATCAAATAAGGCTGTTATGAAGCTTTTTTTGAAAGTTACCCGAAAAATCTTCGAGTTAAGGGGTGGAACCCACGACCTGCTTGTAAGATATGAAGCTGTTAAAGGCATAAGGATACCTGAAAACCTGCACGTCTTTGAAGACTCATATATAAAAGAGTGGATAGAGAAAAGGGGTTATAAGGTAGTGGCCGTCTACGATCCATACTGCATACATTACAGGCCTAAAGAAGCCTGGACAATAAAAGGAAGTATAAAGATACTCGTTGAAAACCTCCGTTTCTGCAGCTTTAAGAAACTCCCAAAATTCCTAGTTGCCTACGCATTTTACACAGCATACGTAATATACAGAAGTCTATCTGCAAAATAGCTTAATAATAAAAATAGCTGGTTAAATAGATTTCAAATGCGGAAAACCTAAATTGTACGTGATAAACGAATTGTTTGAAAAATAGTGAATTGGAATAAGCCTTTTTCTCTACTTTTGCTCGGGAGGTTAGACTTGTAAATGGCTTTTTAGAAACTTGTTTCAGCTATGTAATATGCTGTTATTCCTCCGAGAATGCCGAAGATTATGTCTCCGGCTGTGTTCCAGAGGCTTTCAGATCTGAACCTTAACGGGTTGTATGGTGATAGGTAGTAAACAGAGTATTCTAGGAGTTCCCATACAACCGTTACTACAACTAGGCAGAACAGAGTCCATTCGGCAGCTGCATTTTTCCTTTCAGTTTTAAAGAGTTTAAATCTGCTTAGGCCGAAATATGAGGCTAATTTGTTATAGCCGTAGGCGTTTATGGCTATTTTGTAAGCTTTTAAGGAGACTGCTCCAATTCCGAATCCTGCTATGGAATGCATTATCCAGTCTAAACCGAAAATTTTGTATATTATGGAGCCTGCGGCTAGGAGCTGTATTGCCAAGGGGATCTTCGCTATCAATGAGGTTTTATAGTCTGAGAAGACTCCGCGGTAAACTTTTTGGAAAAGTTCTGAGAACGCCACTTTTCCAGGGCTTATTTCTTTTTCTTGTGTATGTTTTTTCATTTGGGTTATTGTGTCAAAGTAGGCTGGTGAACTGAAGAGTATGTATGCGTAGATGGCGAAGCAGCTCCATAAAAGATCGTTGTTTGAAGCGTTGGAGAACAGGGAGAGTAGGGATGTTATTTTAAGAATTGAGGTTAAAAAGGCCCATTTTAGGGGTATGGTTTGGTATATGAAGTGGATGGCTACTGCGCCTAGGGGGAGAAAGGATATGAGGGCTGAATGTAAAATTTTGGAGTTAACTTTTTCCTTCCTTTTCATTTCCTCTCCCATACAGGGATAAACTCAGCTATGGACGTGTTCCCAATGTTAGCTGAACTGTCATTATTTGGTTTTCCCTTACTATGGTTACGTTAAGGGTTTGTCCAGGCATTGTGTTTTCTTCCATATATGCCGATAGAGAGTCTATGTTTGTGATTTTCGTTCCGTTCAGGGCTATTATTATGTCTCCTCCTATCGTTATAAGCTGTCCTGCTATTGAAACCTGTCTGGTTCCTCCCTTCAGCCCTGCGTTTGCAGCTGGGCCTCCGCTCACAACCTGGGTTATCAGCCACCCGTAGGTTACGTTTACGCCCATAGCTTTTGCAATTTCATATGTCATGTCAACCCCTGTTGCGCCTAGCCATGGATGCCTATTATATGAGCCTGTCGTTACTAGGGAGGCTATTTCTCTCAGTATGGTGTTTGATGGTATGGCGAAGCCCAGCCCTTGAGAGTCTACTACAATGGCTGTTGTTACGCCTACAACTTGGCCCTGAAGGTTTAGAAGGGGACCTCCTGAATTGCCAGGGTTTAAGGGAGCAGTTGTCTGGATAACATTCGCTATTGGGTATCCTCCTGTTTGATCTTCTGTAATTGTTCTTCCCAAAGCGCTTACAATTCCCACGCTCATAGATCCTGTAAGCCCATATGGGTTGCCCACGGCTACAACTATTTCGCCAACCTCTAATGTTGAGGAACTTACAATTTCCAGCGGTTTAAACTCGTTTATGGGAGCTTCAACTGAGAGTACGGCTAAATCTGCGTAGGGATCAGCTCCTAAGACAGAGGCTGCGTATCCGTTTCCATTTATGAATGTTACTGTTATGTCTTCAGCGTCCTTAACCACATGGTAGTTTGTGATGACAACCATTCTTCCTGTACAGTTGTAAACGAAGCCTGAACCCTGAACTGGAGTGTAGTAGCGTCGGAAAAACTGATACTCCACAATTACTCCGCGGACAACAACTACAGAGTCTTTAACCCTCTCATACAATTCTGAAAGGGATAGGTTCCCTGCAACAACAACGGTGTAGTTTTGGTTTATAATGTTCTGGGTTCTCTGAAGTATGGAAACCTGCTCTTCAAGGGTTGAAATCCTATTCTTCAAATTGGCAAGATCCTTAGAATAGCCCCAGTAACCTATACAATAACCGAAGGATCCTGACAAGAATGCAGCTACAACTATTGCTATGAACGCAAGGGTTGAAACAGCCCTTTTAGGCTTCTGCTCCAACAATCTTCACCCCAAATTTCAATTTTCTTTTAAATTTTAAATTGGCCAATTCCTCATCGAAGACCATTCTTCATCCAATAAAAACATTTCATTTCCTAACCTAAAAAGCATGCCCTTTAAAATTAAAGTTGCATCATAATTTTTAAGTGGCCAGAAGGTGCAAGCCTTTACACGTATGCTTGGATTAATATTATTGGCGGTGCTGGCCGTTTTAGCCTTTTCAAATGCTTCCGTATCGGCTGAATAATTTTCCAAATTCAATATGTTTTCGCAGGTTAAGGCATTCAACATTTCACCTTCTAAACTAATCCTTGTCTTTGAGCTGTTAGTTCTTGCTTATTAAGAATTTTCAGAATTAACCCAAAATCTTTCCAGATATAACTTTAAAAATTGCATGACAGGCCTTGCAATTCTAAATTTACTTTAGCTGGAATAAAAGGAGGGGGTGGAAATGGTGTTTGCAGTTGTTCGTTAGGGTTTTTCTATGACTGTTTTAGTTAGAATGGTTATTTTCTCTACTTGGGCATTCTCCAAGTTCACCTTTACTGTTGCGTGGCTTGCTTCTTTTTCAAGTGTTAGAATGGCTTCTGTTGCTTTCATTGTAACGGTGCCGTCTCCCTGAACTGTTGCCTTAATTATTGGTCTTACACAAGTTATGTTGTATCCTTCGCTTAGCAGTTTTTGCACATCTGAGTCGTTCTCAGCTATTTTGATTACATTATTTTTAAAATCTTCACTAACTTCGAAGAATGCCCATTTAAACCCGCCTCCCCATCGACCTTTCGCCCTAGGCATGAAACAATACATTTCACATGTTTGATTTCCAGGAAGTTTCAAGTAGGAGCCATTCCAGCTTAGCCCGTTTGTCCCTGTTTGGGCTTTAACGTTAGAGTACGCTGTTAATGCAGCTAACCCTATAACCACGGCTGCCGCAATCAGTGTTAGGGTTAATGCCTTCGACCTTTCTATATGGAGCCACCTCCAAATCTTTTAGAGGCGTTTAATGCCTCATTTTGGGATGAAGCCTTTACGGCTTTTAAAAGGGTTTTTCAGAATTACCCCCAACTTTAACCAAAATTGTCTTAGCTTTTGAAAGTTTAATTATCAAAAATGGGACAAATTTATTATTAGGCTGGCCTTAAGTGATTGAAGTTGAGGGCCTCCCTTCATGTCTTTGGATAAACGTCCGCTGAAATATCTTTTAGGCTGGCTTTTGGTGGGGACTAAGGGAGGTTTAACTAGGGCGAGGATAATTAAGGCTTTGAAGGAGACTCCTCAGAATGCAAATCAGCTTGCAAGCCGCCTTAAAATGGACTATAGGACTATAAGGCATCATTTAAGCGTCCTTGAGAAGAACAAGCTTGTGACAAGCGTTGGGGAGGGCTACGGCACAACCTATTTTCTTTCCCCAATTATGGAGGAAAACTACGGTTTGTTTGAGGAGATTTTGAAAAAAATTTGGAAAAAATAGAAAAGGAGGTTTGTTGAATTGGAGAACGGTATGAGTCGAAATTCAAGGATTTGGCAGATGTTGATAGTGCTCTTGCCCATATTGGTAGCTGTAGCCATATTGACAGCCACATGGGCAGCTTCAACCTTTTATTCTCCATATTTTCCATGGCGTCTAAGGGAGAGGCCTACATACAGTATTCCTGGAGACATAGAGTTCTACTATATTGCGAAAACTGTGGTTTCAACTATGAATCTTGTTTTGCTAGTTTTTCTTTTAGTTATCTACGTTGATATTTACAGAAAAACCAGATCTGAGTTTACGTTGGGCCTAATAATATTTTCAGCAGCCCTTTTGCTTTATGCTTTCGCCTCAAATCCTATGGTGATATGGGCTTTCGGCTTTCGGCCTCTTGGTTTAGGGCCTTTCGCCCTTCTCCCCGACTTGTTTGCATTTGCAGCCCTCGTCATCCTATTATATTTGAGCACAAAATAGTGAAATGTATAATTAGCTTAGAATTGAAAGATTATGGCTGTGGTGAATGTTTGAATAGGCTTGTCGCAGGAGTTGACGATGCTGGAAGGGGCTCTGCCATCGGCCCGCTGGTTGTTGCAGGAGTTTTGATGGATGAGGCTGGCATTGAAAGGCTTGTTGATTTAGGTGTTAAAGACTCTAAGCTTCTTTCGCCTTCAAGGCGGGAGGCCTTGGCAGTTCAAATTAGGGGTTTAGCCCTTAAACATACCTTTGTTAAGTTGTCGCCTTCTGAAATTGACGATGTCGTCGAGAGGGGGAGGAAGCTTCACAGGCTTAATTGGCTTGAGGCTCAGGCCATGGCCAGGGTTATTGAGGTTTTAAGGCCTGATGTTGTTTATGTTGACGCTTCTGACGTTTCTGAGGAGCGGTTTAAACAGCAGATTCTTGAATTTTTAAATTTTGATGTTGAGATAGTTTCTAAGCATAAGGCTGACAGGATTTATCCAATAGTTTCAGCTGCATCCATAATTGCTAAGGTGGAGAGGGATAGGGAGGTGGCCTGTTTAAGGGTTAAGTATGGAGATTTTGGATGCGGCTACCCAACAGATCCTAAGACAATAATGTTTCTTAAGGAATGCCTTGAAAAATATGGTGATTACCCTGATTTTGTTAGGAGGTCTTGGAAGCCTGCTAGAAAGCTTAAAAATCTCATTTTTAAGCAGGGTAAGCTTTAAATTTTGCATAGGTCCTCTGGGCTTTTAATTTTTGAGAGTTCATCGCTGCTTATGCATGAAATTTCCTTATCCACGTTTTTCTGGCTTTCTGTGACGAGTACAGGGTGGGCTTGGACAACTTTGCTTAGGCTTAGGATTTCATCCACTCTCCTTTCCAGTTTTAACTCTTTTTCTTCAGCAACTCCTCCAATAACTTTTATTTCTTCTTCTGGAACTGTTATTACGAAGTCGAAGGGAGCCCTTCTCACAGCCACAAGGTTGAAGCCGTTAAGCTTTTTGAATATTTTCTTCAAAAGCCTATTCCTTGTTATTATCCTTCTAGCCGTCTTGAAGCGTTTCCCACTGTTTTTTTGAGCTTCGAAAATGTCAACTGGTTTGGCTATTGGAACCCCAAGGGTGCTTAAAAGGTTGTAGGCTGAAGCCACAGAGGCCTTAGCCAAGCCTCTTTCATACCCGTAAAGTGTTCTTCTAGAAATCCCTATTTTCTCGGCGATTTCACCTATGGATAAGCCTAGCTCATGTCTCCTTCTTTTAATTGCTTCCCCGTCGATTTCTACATAGTAGCCTCCTGGACCTGCTTGAACTAGGGGGTTTACTTTTTTCAATATTATGTTTTCAAAAGTTTTAGGTGTGACGGCGAAAACATTGTATCTTGAATAAACAGTGTCTTCCTCTAAGGGTTTTTCACGGGTTTTCTCGCTTATGAAAAGGGATGCTGCTGAAACACTTTGGGATATTATTCTAAGCTCCAGGGAATCGCAGGCTGAGATGCTTCCAATGTCTGATTTCACCTTCACAAAGATTAGGGATTTATCCCTCCTGGCTGCAACGTCGAAGCAGCTGGGTCTAGATCGAACCCTACTGGAAACGGTGAAGCCTGCCTCCTTTAAAACTGCCTCTGCACCCCTAATCTTCCCCATCTCCCTAGAAGTCATCGAGGCTTCACAAAATTATGCATTGCGATCTATAATATAAGGATATACGCGGATTTTTCGCGTTTCAATTATTTTTTAGCCAGTATCATGGCGTGAGCCTTGTCGTAGGGTTCTAAATGGACAAGGTCCTCCACTTTGAAGCCTCTTCCCTCTAAAACTTTAACCTCGCGCCTGTAGATTTCTGAAGGTTCCTTTGTTACATCTATGCTTTGAGCTTTAACTGCAAGCATTATCCATCCTGGCTTTTTAAGGAATATGTCTGCGTTGTCGGCTAATATTTTAGCCTGTTCAGGCTGGGCTATGTCGCAGTATATTATTTCAACCTTTTCAGGGATGAACATGGCGTATTTCTCTGGGAAACGTGCATCCTCAAGAATTGGGGTGATGTTAGGCCTATAGGGGCACACGTTGTTTATGAGTTCCCTCATGGCTCTTGATGCAAACTCAACGCAGTATACGTGTCCTTTTTCTTCAACTATGTCTGAAACGTGGCTTGCCGTTGTCCCCGATGCTGCCCCCAAATATAAAACTTTATGGTTTTGTTTTATTGGGAGGATTTTCAAGTTTTTCATTATGGCTGCTGCCAACTTGCTCCTGAATGGATCCCATAGGCGGTATTCGACGCCTTCACATCGTATCAGCTTTTCTCCGTAGACGTTTCTTCCGGGAGAAAGGTTTTTTGTTGCAAGCCTTTGGGTTCCATCTTCAAAGAAAACTTGGAATATTTGTGGATGTTTGGGGTGGGGCTTAACGTGCATGTTTCTTCTTTCTCCATTTTTCCTTTTTAGGCCTTTTCTCAGGCTTTTTTGGAGGTTCAGGGTATTTCTCTTGGATTTCGCTAACCCTTTTCTCTAAGTCTGCCTTTAACTCTTCTCCTATAAATCTTCCTCCGAAAGCGTCTGTTCTAGCTGCTATGGCAAGTTTTCCAGCTATTGCTCTGGCTATTTTTCCCCTATGCCACCTTTTCGCCTCATGTAACAGGGAATGCTGGAATATTATTCCATGTTTGGGAGGTTTGGTTCCAGTTTTTAATGAGCGGAATAGGGCTTTTTCAGCTCCTAAAACTTGAAGGGTGCTGGCTGGCATTTTAGCAAGGTTAGTTAGGCTTCCAGCCAAGGCTATTAAACGGGCTCCTAAAAGTGGCCCAGTTAAAGCTTTTATGTTTGGTGCAACTTCCTCCATGGCGTTTTCTATGTAGGCTTCGAGGCTCTGCCTCAAATCATATAGGTTCATAATGTTTCTACATAAAGCCTGAATCTGTTTTAAGTCCTGTTCAGCGAGTTCTGCGCCCATGGATGATTCAGCTGCTTTAGCTATTTGCTCAGCCTTAGACTTTGGAAGTCCCTCCTTTTCAAGTCCCTCCAACGTGAAGCCATTTCTAAACCCTAAATTTAAAACTAGACGGGTGTAGGTTTCATGTTTATCTATTAATCTGTCTAACTCTGGAAAATGGATTCCATACCACTCCCTAACACGGCTCATGAAAAGGTTTACAGTTTTGTCTAAATCGTCAAGGGATTGTATGGCCTGAGCTATTGTTAAGTCTCTCTTCTCCACAGCCCTCTTAACCTTAAGCCTCGCCAGCTCCACTGAAACATTTCTAACCCAAACGTTAAACTCTTCATAATCCTTTACAAAGCCTACTTTAACGGCGAAATCAGCCAAGTTTGAACGTAAAAGCTCCCCGGCAGGGGAAGCCCTTAAAAACTGACATTCAACCCCAAACTTTTCCTTAACCTCAGCGGCCAAACCTTCATTCTCAAAAATGAAAGTTATGTAGCCAGATCTTTTCAACTTTTCAACTAGCTCTTCAGCTTCACTGAAAAGCCTTCCAGACTCAGCCTCCAAAATTTTTCCAGCAGCCTCCTCAAACTTTTTAGGAAAGCAAACATAAGACAAAAGCCTATTCTCCTCATCGAAGGCGAAAACACCGAAAGACGTTAAAACAACTGAAGCTTTCATCCATCCACATCCTAAGCTAAACCAAACACAAAACTATACGGGTCTACATAGATAAAGAATTCTGAAGCCACGCCAAAAACGAAACATAAAATACTAAGCCACTTTCAAGCCAACTTTAAATTCTGTAAAAGACGCCTAGCCGAAGGCTTAATTAATATAGACACCATTGAAAAAGGCTTTACCAACCAAAATAAAACGCAAGTAATTATGGCTTCTGAGGAAACCCGTTCCGATGGAAAATGGTTATGCCTACAAATTC
>JBBITX010000044.1:0-10106 GCA_037440545.1 Candidatus Bathyarchaeota archaeon | reverse complement strand
AGCTGAAGGAGAAAAAGCCTCATTAAAACCTCGACATTGTTTTCATTTTCAAACGGTTGCATATCTCCATTAAAGATTTAACAGTAAACGGTTACCTTTGAGTCAAAAGTAATGGTTAATTATTTATGGTTTAGCGGGATCCTCTTAATTTGCGATTAAACTGAAGTTTATGAATTTCCGTTGCTGTTTGGTTGGCGAAATTCTTATTAGTAAACAGTGTTGTAATGAGGAAGACGTTAAGGGGTGGAATGTTTTTGAGGGGCATTGTGGTTTATTATTCGGCTTCTGGAAATACAAGGAAAATTGCGAAGGCAATTCATAAAGGTATGAGTGGAGTTATTGAGGCTGAAATAGCCTCTGTTAGGGAGATTGACCCCCAAGAGGTTGCAGGTTACGATTTGATAGGGGTGGGGTCGCCTGTATGGTTTTTCAGGGAAACGGCTAATGTTAGGCGTTTCATTTATAATCTGCCAAAAATGAATGGGAAGTTTTGTTTTCTCTTTTGCACCCATGCAGAAGCCCCTTTTTGGATATTTAAATCTATGGCTTCAGCCTTACAGAGGAAGGGGTTAAAAATTATTGGGTGGGGAGACTGGTATGGAGCTTCAAACATATGTCTCCACATGCCCATACCTAGTCCTACCCATGGCCACCCAGATGAATTGGACATTAAAGAGGCTGAAGAATTTGGAAGGGAGATGGCTGAACGTTATCTGCAAATAGTTTCAGGACGTACAGAGCTTATCCCAGAAATACCGAGGGGTAAAGATGCTCCACTACCATTTAAACCACACCCCATAGGCGAGCCTTTCCCCGGAGCCAGACCTGAAAGAAGAATTGATAGGGATAAATGTATGTATCCTTCATGCACAGTATGCGTTGACAACTGTCCCTCTGGAAGTATTAAGCTTTCAAGGGGAAACCTCCTTATAGAAAGCAGAAGCTGCTGGAACTGTTCCCTGTGCGATAGGCTATGCCCATTCAACGCCATTATTATAGAGCCTGAAGAAGCAAGAGTTCGCATGAAACCGCAAAAAGTGATAGATATGACGAAATGCAACTATCCCAAATGCAAGCTATGTATAGAAAACTGTCCAATGGATGCTATAGACTTCTCAACTCAACCCCCAACTTTCAAACATACATGTGAAGGAGATGACCTTTGCTGGTGCATATGCCCAAAAGACGCTATAAAAATAACAAACATGGAAATAACTCACATACCAATGTATGAAGGAATATTAAAGGACAAAGACAGGCTTGAACACTTATTCTTTAAACTTTTAAAAGAAGCAGAGGAAAAAGGAAAGTTCAGACGCATAACACCGATAGAAAAAATTGGCTGGTACACCCCTCTATACAAAATCCAAAAAATACCACGCTTCACCATCCCCAAAGATCCATAGGGCTCATATAGCAAACAACGTTCTTTTTGAATAATATACAACCTATGTTATAAAGAAAGAAGTATAAAAGATATTCAAGAAATTTGAGTCTTACCTTTATAATTTCTTACAACACAGCTAAAGAGCTTTGTCAGACCGTCTACAAAGTCTTGGCAAATCAAATTTACATCTTTTTAGCTAATTATTTAAGTGCGAGAGAAGGTTATAATATAAAATTTTATATATTCTACCAGTATATTTTGTGTTGAGGTTTTAACTTTGGGAAGGAAAGCATTATTCTTTATGATGGCTATTTTAGTTTCATTGACTATCATCCGTCCCTCAGTGGGGTCTGTTGGTTCGCACTTTGTTGGAAGAGAGATTCCTCCCGTCGTATCCACTGATTGGTTAGCAGCTCACCTTCATCTTTCAAGACTCATAGTGCTTGATGTTAGAAGCCCAGAACTATATAGAGCTGGGCATATACCAAAGGCTATAAACGTCCCTGAAGGTTTATGGTATGTTAATCCTCCATTTGGTGAAGAGTTTCCATGGATGGAGATGCCGCCGAAAGAATACCTCTTTGAGCTTATTGGCAGTGCTGGGATAACAAGTAATTCGCTTGTGGTTGTGGTGGGCGGTACAAGCGGTCCCTTAACGCCACTGCCCTTAGCCCTTTATTCGACGGCTGGTATAACGAGGGTTGCTATTACATTACTTTACGCGGGCGTTGTTAACGTTGCTGTTTTAGACGGCGGATACGAAAAATGGGTGTTGGAAGGCAAACAAACCACAACTGAACCAACCGTGTCATCCCCTATAAAATACGACGGGACATTGTTAACTGAAATGGTTGTTTCCAAAGAATATGTTTTGAGCAGATTGGAAAAGGCCGTAATAGTTGATGCTAGAGATATTGAAGTTTACTTAGGGCTCGTTCAAGAGCCTTGGACTGTTAGGCTAGGCCATATTCCCACAGCAAAAAGCCTTCCAACCCCTTGGCTTTGGAATCTGAATCTTGATGCTTCAGTAAACGTTATTTACACTGAATATAAAAGCTATGATTTTCTTAAAGCCTTAGCCTACGACACAGTCGGCTCAGACCTGTATAAGGAGATAATCATATACTGTGGTGTGGGGGGATATGCGAGCACGTTGTTTTTTGTTCTCAAAGAGATGCTTGGTTACATTAATGTTAGGATGTATGATGGTTCAGCTCAGGAATGGACAAGCGACATTGATATGCCTATGACGTCACCTCCTGAAAGGGTTATTCAGCCTATTGTTTCTACAACTTTGTTAAGTCATATTCTTAACCTGCCAAACCTTGTGGTTCTCGACGTCAGAGATTCAGAATCGTATATTGTTGGCCACATTCCTGGGGCTGTGAATGTTCCAGAGGGGAAGTGGTATGCTAATCCTCCTTTCGGTGCCGATTCACCATGGATGGAGCTGCCTCCACGAGATTACCTTTACGAATTGATTGGCAACGCTGGCATAGCCAATAATTCCATTGTGGTTGTGGTAGGCAGCACGAGCGGCCCACTCGCTCCCATACCTATAGCACTGTACAATGCGGCTGGTATTACGAGGGTTGCTATTACACTACTTTATGCAGGCGTTGTTAACGTTGCTGTTTTAGACGGCGGATACGAAAAATGGGTGGCCGACGGATATCCTATCGAAACAGGTAAAACCGAACCAGTTCCTGTTAGTTATGCCGGCGTTGTAAAAAGCGGGATGGTTGCATCTAAACAATATGTTTCCAGCAGACTTGGAGAATCCATTATTGTCGACTCTAGAGATGTTGAGGTTTACTTAGGTTTCATACAGGAACCCTGGGCCGCAAGACCCGGTCACATCCCAACCGCAAGGAATCTCCCAACTCCCTCACTTTGGAGCCTAAATCTTAATGCAACAGGCACAGGTGTAGCATATTCAATTTACAGAAGTGTTGACATGCTCGAAACGTTGGCTTACTCCCTAATTGGAACAGATAAGTCAAAGGAGATAATTGTATATTGCGGGGTGGGAGGCTATGCCAGCACAATGCTTTTTGTGTTAAGCGAGGTACTTAAGTTTACAAACGTGAAAATGTATGATGGATCAGCACAAGAATGGACAGGAGATTCTCAACTGCCTGTATCATATGAAGATCTAAGCATTAAATATATGGAGCTGTCAAACACTTATGACAAACTGCAAAAAGAGCATGGTGACCTCCTAAGTAAGTACGATACGCTTGAAGCCAACCTTAAAAAGTTACAGGAAAACTACAATGTGCTCTCAGGCGATTACAACAAACTTGAAAGTAATTATAAGAAGCTTTCTGAAGAATTTGATAAGATTAAAAGCGACAATAACATGCTACAAGAAAAATACAAACAGCTTTCTAACCAATATGAAAGGCTTGAAACGGACTATAACGCTCTTTCTAGTAAGTATAATGAACTTAAAAGTGACTATGACCAATTGGCTAGAACAACGACGCCTGCATACTTAACATATGCATTTCTTGCAACTACAATTATTCTAGCTATCATTGCAGTTGTTCTGGCATTGCGCCCGCGCAAAAAACTTTCATAGGAAAAGTGGACAGAACTATGATTGCTTCAATTCTCAAGGATGGACGCTGGCAGAAGAACCAGTGGTTGTTTATCAGTGGGAATAAAACTTAAATTCGAACCCTTATCTAAACTTCCCCATTTTTCTTTTAGTTTTTAGTGCTTTCGAAATTACATGCAGCCAAGGCTTTTTACGGCCACAGCAAACCTTTTGAAAGTGTGATTGCGAAACATTGCAGGCTGGGAGAATTTTAAGCGCCATTTAGTTTTTTAAAGTAAGGGCATGGAAACCGCAGATGACATCAATCCGGGGGAAGATGAGCTTGTTAGTCCCATAAATTTCGGAGACCCTCCATTGAAATCTTTTATTGTTTTCTCCAACAGAATGAATTAAAAAGTGCCAAGCTTAACTATTTTATGTGCTGGTGAGTTTATAATGTTGAAGGGCGTCCACTTCCTTCTTACATATAGGTGTGATTTGGAGTGTGATCATTGTTTTGTTTGGGGAAGTCCTAAGGCGGTTGGGACTTTCACTTTTAAGCGGATTGGCGAAATTTTAGATGAAGCGAAGAAGTTGGGGTCTGTTACTTATGTTTCTTTTGAGGGGGGTGAACCCTTTCTGTACTATCCGATAATGGTTAAGGCTGTTGGGGAAAGTGTTAAGCTGGGTTTGAATGTTGAGGTTTTGACAAATTGTTATTGGGCTACCTGTTTAGATGACGCCTCATACTATCTTTTTCAAATAGCGGAGGCTGGAAATGTGGAGTTAGTCTTAAGCAGCGACCTTTACCATGGAGAGGAATGGGTAACGGATAATGTTAGAAACGCTGTTGAGGCGGCTAAAGTCCTAAACTTAAAGGTTGGGATAATAGCCGTTAAATGTCCACATTCTCTGAAGCCGTGTCCAAAAGAAGTTGGCGGGGTCAAAGTGGATTTGGGGGAGCTAATGTATCGTGGGAGGGCATGTGAAAAACTGGCAGACAAGGCTGATAAAAAGCCTTGGAGTGAATTTACAAAATGTCCATATGAAAACTTCCCCAACCAAGAAAGAGTGCACATTGACCCATTCGGGTATGTCCATGTATGCCAAGGAATCTCTATAGGGAACACATGGCAAAAACCCCTATCAAAAATAATAGAGGAGTACGATCCCTATGCCAATCCAATACTTGAACCGCTAATCCGCGGAGGACCAGCTGCACTCATAGAAAAATACAACATTCCACACGAAGACACCTATGCAGATGCATGCCACCTATGCTATGAAGCACGCCAAAAACTTCGAAACAAGTTCCCAAACATACTAACTCCAAAACAAATGTACGGAGAAATCGAGTAGACACTTTAAACAAGCATAATCAATTGAAAGACCGTAGATATTAGTAATATTCGTATTTTCTCCAAATGTTGTATGGACATTGGCTCCAGCAGTATCGACTTCCCTTATAAACGCAGTTTTTACATTCAGGCGTTTCGAAAAGCCTAGGCTTTCTGCTTTTAAGAATGCTGTTAGGCAACTCTCCCCAAAAGAGATAAACAATGAAGTGGAAATATATATTCTTATTGAAAATTTAGGAGAATAACTCAAATGCAGTCTTTTAAACTGAATCACCAAGCCCAAAGCTCCTTCAGGAGCTGAGTTGCTCGTTGAAAGCGTCTAGGCATGGGCGAAGGTTAGGCTTTAGATCCTTAAAGGAAGCCTTATCAACACTTTAGGGTGCGATAAAGGCTGATGGGCCAAGGTTAAATGGGCTTCCTTAGGGCGGAGGGGTCATTTCAAAGGTGGCTGGATCCATTTTTGAATAGTACCATATTACTGTTTCACCTGGGCTTAATATGTATTTGTCGCAGGCTGAACCTCCATGTGACCATCCGAAATCCGTCCAAGACCACCAGCCCCAATATGTCAAAGTGTTGTCTGAGTTTTCCATCCCGTTTATTGAAGTTACGAAGAAGCCCATGGCTCCGTAGGATTTACCCTCAACTTTCCATCCAGCATTCACCATGGCGTCGTACAACGTTGTCGCCTTAGTCCCGTTATACCATACTCTTGTGCCGTTGCCGTAATCTATGCCTATGTTCACTTCAGCCATGGCTTTTTCAACCCTGTTTTTAAGGTCATCGTACTGATAGTAGTAGTAGCAGCACAGCAGCGAGGCAATTAATGCCCAGCAAAGAATAACTATTGCAATTAAAGCCCACTTATCCTTTAAAAACGCCAAATCCACCACCTGCAACAAATTTTTCTATAGTTGCAATTACTGGGATAGAGCATATTCCAAAAATCAAAGCGTTGCTTAACTGGTGAACTAACGCGAAAGGCACACCAGTAATTAAGGCGATAATTAAAGGAATGTTAAGGGTATATGCATAAACAACATTCGTAATTAAATCATAGATAAAAGTTAAAAAGAGACCCAAAGCTCCTAGGAAGACTCCGAAACCGAGATGGCTCCCTTCAAACTTGTTTAATGGGTTTTTCCTCCCGAGGAAGCCTCCTGCAAACCCATAGATAGACTCTGAAAGCATTGTTGCAACCCATATCTGTGGAACGAAACCATAGGGATTTATAACTCCATAAACCATCCAAATGAGAATCCCTATTAAACCTCCAACAATAGGGCCGAAAACAAAACCACTTATAAAAACCAAAAAATCCATAAATTTAAAATTAGGCAAGCCTGCTAAGGCATAATTTGACCCTAAACATAAGGCCGCAATCAATGTCACTACGCAAATCCTTCTACTCTTCGACATTGTTATTGGATGGATAATCCAGCCATATAAACCTTTCCCCTCTAAAACTTCGGCTAAAACTCAGATCATAATAGGGTAGAGTGATCATTTCTAGAAGGGAGAAGAGTGATGCTAAACCCCTACTGATTTTTAATTCGTTTCCTTACCATGACTAGATTTCAAGCATTCATTACTTCATTGCTCATTTTATTTTTAGTGTTAATGCAGTGATTAACGCTATTATTGTGGTGATAAAGGGAACTACTAAAATTGTTGTCAAGTTTGAAGTTAAATCATATAATAAGCCTATGAGGGGTGATGCTGCAGCGCTACCTATATTTAAAAGTGAGAGTATAAAGCCGTAGCCTGTTGCTATCAAATTTTTTTCAACAACTTCTGGAGTTAAAACATATGTAAGGACTGGTATTGGGGATGTTGCAACGCCAATGGCTACTGCTAGACATGTTAATTCTAAACCTTTAGCGTAGGAGATGAGCGGATATATAATTGTGGCTATTATCAGTCCTGATAAAAAGATTATTTTACGCCTCTTAAACCTGTCTGAAATCCAACCGAAAATTGGGCTGGCAGGGATCAACATGGCTATGACAAGCGTGCTTATTAAAGAGGCTTGAATAAGGCTTAAACCTTTAAACTTCACAAATAATGTTGGCCCCCAAACTTGAATTGTGTCGAAGGCCATGGAGGTAAAACACCACATTATCCCAAGCTTCCAAAGTTCAATGTTAAATAAAACTTGGCTGAAGTTTAGGCTTCTCCCAGAGCTATCCGAACAGGGAGGGGGAATTTTTCCAGTTACAGCCCAGAAAACTATGAGTGACGTAAATCCTAAAAAAGTGGCTAGGAAAAGGCAAGCCCTCCATCCATAAGCCACGCCTACACTGCTAAAAATTGGAAAACTTAAAGCTAAAGATATAGGCGTAGAAGTTGAACGCAGCCCAATTGCTTTACCCATTTCATTTAAAGAGAAAGAAGCAGCAATCATGGAAAAAGTAACAACAGGGATTATGGCTATTCCCAATCCAATGAGAAATCTGCCGGCCAGCGCCACCAAGTATGAACGCGTCAAAGCCATAACAAAAGATCCTAAAATTAATAGAAAAAGAGAGATTTTTCCCACAAGTTTCATTCCATATTTATCAGCAAGCATGCCCCCAATTAAGGGGAGGAAAATACCGGGAATTGTGGCGGCTGTTATAAGAAGCCCGCCTAATGTGGCTGCAATCTTAAAATCCTCCATTATTAAAGGAAGAACAGGCGGAACGCTTGAACGGATGAGATAGGAGATAATGGTAACGTAGACCATGGCGGGAACCATAACCCAACGGGGTAACGGCCTTTCAAACCTTACTTCATTAGGCAAAGCTTATCCCTAAACCTCCCCTTCTCAGAACGCCATAACCTGATTTTAAATGTTGGAAATAATCGAGAACAAATCAAAGCTTAAGGCACTAGGACCTGTCTACCTGTAACCCTTCCATATTCCAGGTTGTCTAAAGCTTCATTAGCCTCCTCAAGCCGCATGGTTTTTGTAATTAAAGGTTTAACTTTTCCTTTCTCAGCTAAGTTCATTACGTTGAAGAAGTCAGCTTGGCTGCCAAGCCAGCTTCCAACGAATTGTATTTCGTTGAAAACTATTAGAGGGCTCGGATATTTCAGTTGGCCTCCATGCAGTCCAACCATTATGTACTTTCCATGTTTACCTAAAGTGAAGGGATAAACCGACAATGTTCCCTCAGAATTGTTAAAGTCAATAACAGCATCTGCACCCCTACCCTCAGTTAATCCCTTTATTTCCTGAATTAGGCTGCTGCTTTTCCCGTCTACAACATGGTCACATCCAGCCCTTTTAGCAGTCTGTAAGGCTTCCTCTTTAACGTCAACCCCTATTATTGCAGCTCCAGATGTGCCCTTAGCAATTTGAACGGCCATAGTTCCAAGTCCCCCGCCGGCACCCACAACAACTAGGAACTTTAAAGGATTCAATTCAGCCTTCTTAACAGCCCTATAAGTGGTTACTCCACTGCATGCCAATGGGGCAGCTTCAACAGGAGAAAGCTTCCTTAGCTTAAACAGATACTTATAATGTGGCACTTTAACGTATTCTGCGAAACCCCCATCTACATGAACCCCAAGTTGCCTAGGGTTAAAACACATATTTTCCTCACCCAACTTACAATAATAGCATACTCCATCGCCTATCCATGGATATACAACAACAGCCTCCCCCTTACTAAAACCTTGAACTTCACCTCCAACCTCCTCAACCACCCCTGCGATTTCATGGCCCAAAGTAACGGGAAACATAATCCCCTGATCCTTCAAACTCAAATCCCCAATATACCCAGTCCTAAAATGCACATCGCTATGGCAAACTCCAGCAGCCTGCACCTTAACAAGAACATCAAAGTTTTTAACTTTAGGAACATCAACCTCCACCAACTCCAATTTCCCAACATCCAACAACCTAACAGCTCTCATCACATACACTCTCTACGTAAATTTATATCTCCAACCATAAAATTTTTGTCATAACCCAATCTTGCATCCATCTAGAAAATGCCAAGACAGCCTAATTAAACCGATTTTAAATTAGAAAACCCTTATTCTAGGCGCGCTTATGCCATTTGAATAAGGAGAACTTAAAAGGTTAGGAGACATGCCCGCTTTTTTCACCAGTAAATACTTTTTCAGCTTTAAAACCAATAAACTGAAGAAGAAATCATTTTGGTTCGGTTATAAGGGAGACTTTATTTTTAATTTCTCAGCTAGGGTTGTCCATAAACCGCGGCCTAGAAACCTTAGTATAGTAATGCATATTATTCCTTCTAAAATTAAAGTTAAGCCAGGATATTCTGCTAAAGTATATTCAAGTGCCACAAAAAACAAGGATCCAATTACAGGACCAAAGATTCTGCTGTACCCTCCTGTAACAGATATGAACATAAGGTTCACCGTCCATGACAGGGCGAAACAAGATGTTGGGGATATGTAGGGATGGTGGTGTACATATAATACTCCAGCTGAAACAGTTATGCAGGCAGAAACAACGAAGATAAACATCTTCAGCATAAAGGGTTTGACTCCAATTACACATGCCGCCATTTCATTTGATGCTATTGCCCTGAGTCCTAAACCTATTTTAGACCGATAAAGAATAAGAAGAATGCAAATTGTAGCTAAACATAACACTAACGCGGAATAGTAAACATAACTAACTGGTATTCCGTAGGCTGGTCTGTAAAGCAAACCGGTGGCAGCGTTAACATAGCTCCAGTTATTAAAGCTTAGTCGAAAGATCTCAGAAGTGAGCCACGTTCCTATTGCAAAGTAGACACCTTTAAGACGAAGTAAAGGTATTGACAATGCCGCGGCGATGGCTGAGCTTATAACTACAGCC
>JBBITX010000043.1:0-10944 GCA_037440545.1 Candidatus Bathyarchaeota archaeon | reverse complement strand
GCCAGTATCTGTGAGGGAGCTCCTGCTAGAAATGAAAAACCTTTCAGAGCTTATGATTGACCTAGCTTATTCAGCAGCCTTATTCAACGATAAAGAGTTAGCTGAAGACGTCCTGGAACTTGAAAAACGCGTGGACATGCTTGCCTACCTCCTCGACATGACAGTTATGTTGGCTGCGCGGGACGCTGAAGACGCTGAAGCCCTTGTAGGCGTTTCAACTGTTGCCGCTGCAGCAGATAAAATTTCAGATGCCGCTGCGGATATTGCTGCAATAGTTACACAGAACATTGGAGTACACCCCATAGTAGGCGAAATTTTCGAAAGGGTTGAAGAACGCTTAACCAAAGCCAAAGTTAAGGAAAATTCCTTCCTCGTTGGAAAAAACATTGGAGAGCTAAAGCTGACTCCAAGAATAGGCGTTGACATAATAGCCATACTCAGAAATAAAGAATGGCTAATCAACCCGAAGAAAGATGAACAGATTAAAGCTGGAGACGTTCTAATTGCCCGAGGTCCCTCCACAGGGTTAAAGGAGCTTAGGGAACTCAGCGAGGGAAAGAAGGCTGAACTGGAGGGCTGAAATGCCTCCTAAAAAGGGTAAACGCAAATTTGAGGACATAGTGGAAAAATTCGTTGAACTTAAAGACACATGTGAACTCATGATAGACTTAGCCTACTCCTCACTCCTTATGAATAACAGAGATCTAGCTGAAGAAGTGCAGAGACTCGAAGACCATGTTGATAAACTCCACACAGAATTCGAACTTCTAGTCCTTTCAAGCGGATTCAAAAAGGAAGAAGCCAAAGGATTCCTTGGACTAATAAGACTTGGAGTAGTCACAGAGAAAATAGCCGACGCAGCAGCAGAAATAGCAGAAGTCGTCCTAAGAGAAATAGAACCCCATCAAGTCTTAAAACTCGCCATAAAAGAAGCAGAAGAAACAATAACATACACACCTGTAAACGAGAAATCCCCCCTAATAAACAAGACCCTCCGCGAAGCACGCATACCAGAAGAAACAGGAATGTGGATTCTAGCCATAAAAAGAGGAGAAATATACATCAGACCCAAACCAGAAACAAAAATACAGATAGGAGACATATTAATAGCCTCAGGCTACGCCGAAGGCGAAGAAGACCTGAAAAAATTAGCAACTCCCTAAAACCCAAAAATTGGAACCACACAATTAACGCTATATTTCTCGACAACAGCCCATGCTAAACCCTAAGAGGGCTAAACGAATGCTTTTCTGCTTGAAACCTACTATTTCTTCTTCTTTTCAGCTGCTTCCTTAACCGCCTCTTCTTTAACGGTTTCTTCCTTCTTCTCTTCCTCTATTTCGCTTGTTATCTCTTCTATGGGCTTTGGAGGCGGAGTTGTAGCCATAGTCCAGCCTATCCATGCTCCTATAACCATCACTGCTATGAAGGCTAGGAACACTGGAACTGCCACAAGCCAGAAGGCAACACCCCAGCCTGATGGGCCTCCGAATAGGAACAGTCCAACCGTGTAAAGTATGCCTACAACCACGCAGATTATGAATATTACTCCTCCAATCGCCTGGTCCTTACTAACCATTCACCAATCACCATACAGAGTCAATGTTATATCCTCCCTAAGCTTTTAAATTTTATCATTTTTTTCGAATTATCGCCGTTTTAAAACTATGTTGTTCCCATCTCCCACTCTGCCAAATATTTTCTCTGCTCCTCTGTTAAACTGTCTATTCTTATCCCCATGGCTTTAAGCTTCATCTCAGCCACTTTTTCATCAATTTCTTTAGGTACAGGATAAACCCTAGCTGGCATTTTCTCCCTTTTAACAAGGTGTTCCACGCTTAAGGCCTGGTTTGAAAATGACATGTCCATAACCTCAGGGGGATGTCCCTCTGCAGCTGCAAGGTTTACAAGCCTTCCCTCTGCAAGAAGGTATATCCTTCGGCCATCCTTAAGGGTGAACTCTTCAAGGTTCGCCCTAACAACTCTTTTAGAAACAGCAAGCCTTTCAAGGTCTTTAAGGCATATTTCAACATTGAAGTGGCCGCTGTTCGCCAAAATGGCTCCATCCTTCATTTTCTCCATATGCTCCCCCCTTATCACGTTTATATCTCCCGTAGCCGTGAGGAAAATGTCGCCTATACGGGCTGCCTCTTCCATGGGCATAACTTGAAATCCATCCATAAAAGCCTCAAGAGCCCTTAAAGGATTCACTTCAGTAATTATGACGTTACCTCCCATGCCCCTAGCTCTCATGGCCACGCCTCTTCCACACCATCCGTAACCGCAAACAACAAAGTTTTTCCCGGCTAAAAGTACATTGGCAGCCCTCAATATGCCGTCAATTGTGCTTTGCCCTGTTCCATAACGATTATCAAAAAGATACTTAGTGGTTGCGTCATTGACTGCTATAATGGGATATTCAAGGACGCCGTTCCTCTCCATGGTTTTAAGCCTCAAAACTCCAGTCGTGGTCTCCTCAGTCCCGCCCTTAACATTTGGCAAAACATCCAAACGCTTACTGTGAATTGTGCTAACCAAGTCTGCCCCATCGTCAAGCGTTATATGAGGCTTATAATCTAAAACCCTCTCAATACACCAGTAATACTCCTCCTTAGTTTGACCCCTCCAAGCATAAACATGAACGCCTCTCTCGGCTAAGGCGGCAGCCACATCATCCTGTGTAGATAAAGGATTTGAACCGCATAAAGCAACTTCAGCCCCCCCAGCCTGGAAAACGTCAACGAGCACAGCTGTCTCCTTAGTCACGTGTAAACAGGCTCCAAGCACCACTCCTTTTAAGGGCTTCTCCTCCCCAAACCTAACCTTAATCTGCCGCAGAACAGGCATATGTTTAGAAGCCCATTCAAACTGAAGATTCCCCTTCGAAGCCAAACTTAAATCCTTAACCCTGAATTTCTCCAACATGCTTCCTCCAAATATGCCCCTACACTTAAACTATTTAACATTACCTTTAATCCTCTCTAAAAGGCTGTTCTTAGCTTTTTCAGCCATATCAATGACATCTTCAACGTTTAACTTTGTAAGCCTCCCATCATCCATAACTATTTCACCGTCAACAATAACTGTCCTAACGTCAGAGGATCTGGCAGCGTAAACCATGTGGCTCACTTCATTATGTATTGGACGCAGATGAGGCTTTGAAAAGTCAACCACAACCAGATCAGCCCTCTTCCCAACACTTATCGAGCCAATCTCGCCTTCCCAGGAAAGAGCTCTAGCCCCTCCCAAAGTTGCCATCTCTAAAATTGATCCAGCAGACAGGGCTGTAGGATCCATATTCACTCCTTTATGCAATAAGGCGGCAAACTTCATAACTTCAAACATGTCAGCAGAATTATTAGAGCAAGGGCTGTCAGTGCCTAGGGAAACAGCTACTCCACCCTTAACCATTTTCTGAACAGGACTTATGCCTGAACCAAGCTTAAGATTTGAAACAGGGTTATGGGAAACCTTAACCCCCCTTTCTCTCATGACGGCTATGTCCCTATCTGTCAGGGCTACGCAGTGGGCAGCCACCACATGCCTGTCTAAAACGCCTAGAGAATCCAAATACTCCATTACGCCCCCGCATAATTTTACGCCGAAGGCTTTCCTAATTTTTTCAGGCTCATCGCTTGTTTCAGCAACGTGTATATGCCATATAACAGGAGCCCTTTCCGAGCCATACTTTTCATTAAGTTCAAAGCTTAGACCCTTCAATTCCTTCATGTATTCAGGGTCCACAGTGTAAGGCGCATGGGGATCCACACTTACACGGATTAATCCGCCAGCCTTGTTATGCCAGTTTTTAGCCAAATCCTCTAGGGCTTTTCTATCCTCCTCCTTCCTCCATGAAAAACAAACATGTCCAACAACGCCTCTAAGCCCAACCTCAGAGAAAGCCTTCGCCTCATTATATTCAGAAATGTAATGATACATTGTGTTAACAGTTGTTGTGCCTCCCATTATGGATTCAACTGCTGTTAGAAGGGCTCCCACATAAATATCATGGGGCGTCATAAGCCTCTCAACAGGCCATATCCATTTTTCAAGCCATTCCTGGAGAGGTAAATCATCCGCGTAGCCTCTTAAAAGGCTCATGGCTGCATGCTGATGGGTGTTCACAAGTCCAGGAATTACCACGCTTCCCTTAACATTAATCTTTTCATAGCCTTCTGAATACTTACCAAGAAGCATGCTGGTTTTTCCAACGTCTACTATACGGCCGTTTTCAACGGCGACGGCGCCGTCTCTTATAACTTCGCCTCCCCTCATGGTGATTAAAGTTCCGCTGTGGATGAGTAGGTTCATCTTACAGCACTCTCCCTCCGTTTTCGGTTAGTGGCTATAAAATTGTCATTTCTAACTGTTAAAAATATGCCTTTTAGGCTAAGGTTTTCGTTAAATTATAAATGGGGCTTTGTTCTCTTAATTTTGAGGGTTGATTTTGGCTTGCGTGAGGTTTCGTGTGATAAAACCTGAAATTCGCGTTTTAGGGGTTGACGATGGAGTTTTTAAGCCTCATACAAGAAGGTTGGTTCCTGTTGTGGGTGTGGTTTTCCGAGGGGGATACTGGCTTGACGGGGTTATGCATACAAAAATAAGGGTTGACGGTTTTGAAGCTACTGAAAAAATTGCCTCTATGATTATGGGTTCCCCCCATTATAAACAGTTAAGGGTTGTAATGCTTAATGGAATAACTTTTGCAGGCTTCAATGTGGTGGATATTAAGAGGCTTAACTCTAAAACTGGGCTTCCTGTAATTGCTGTTACCCGTGAAAAACCAAATCTTGAAGATATCCGTGAAGCCATAGAGAAGCTTCCGAGAAGTCAGAGAAGATGGGAGGCTGTTCTAAACGCTGGAGAACTATACGAGGTGTCTTTTAAGGGAAGGGGGGAGAGGGTTTTTATGCAAATATCTGGCATTTCTGAGGGTGACGCTCGGAAAATTCTAGGCTTAACTTCAACTAGGAGCAATATGCCTGAAGCCTTGCGTGTGGCCCATATAATTGCATCCGGCCTCAGCGCTATTGACAGCAAATCTTAATTCACAGCAAGAAAAGTTTAAAAGACACCGATGCATGGGAAAACAAACGGAAGCCGGAGTTAAGCGTAATGGAATTTTGTCCAAAGTGTGGAACACGCCTCGTGCCTAAAAAGGCTAAGACAAAGAAGAAGGAAGCCTTAACCCTAGCATGTCCGAAATGCGGGTATAAAAGGGAAGTGGTAAGTGAAGAGGCTGCTCCTAAAGTTGCAAAGGTCATTCAGCATAATCCTCAACGTTTGGTGGCTGTGATTGGCAAGGAGGAGCAGAAGCTTAGAACGCTTCCAACAGTGCGTGTTGAATGTCCGAAATGTGGAAACAATTTGGCATATGTATGGCAGGTTCAAACTAGGGGGGCCGACGAATCTTCAACCCAGTTCTTACGTTGCACAAAATGCGCCTACACCTTCAGGGAATATTCTTAAGCATTGGATGGCTTTATGCGTCACATTTAAGTATGTAAAGTTTTATAACGTTGAAGCATAACCCATTAAAAGGGGGATGGAAGTGTTTAAGCTTAAAGTTTCAGACTCTAGGCTTTTAAGGGATATGGCTACAGCCATATCCATCCTCGTGGATGAGGCTACATTTCAAATAACGCCTGAAGGCCTAAAGCTTAGGGCTATGGATCCTTCTCGTGTAGCCATGGTGGACTTTGAATGGCCTAAAACTGTTTTCGACGAATACTTCTGTTCTGAACCTGCAAAAATGTGCATAAACATAAGTGAGCTTCTTAAGCTTTTAAAAAGAGCTGGAAAAGACGAGGTTGTTGAGCTTGCATTAGACGAGAGGACAGGACGTTTACAGGTGAGGATAACTGGAAAGTATACGCGTAACTTTACGATGCCAACCCTTGAGGCTTCTGAGGAGGAGGTTCCAACTCCGAAGATAACCTTCAACGTTACGGTTAAGGCCACAACTGAGGGGCTTCGCCAAGCCATAGAAGACGCTGAACTTGTAAGCGATCATGTTCGTTTAGAGGCAGATGCGGAGAAACTCGTTTTTCAGGCTGCAGGCGACCTTATGGGTGCAACTATAGAGATTAAGAAGGGAAGCGACGCCCTGCTTGATTTGGAGGTGAGGGAGCCCTCGAAAGCCACTTTCAGCCTTAGCTATCTTTCCCAAATTGTTAAGGCTTCATCTGCAACTTCAGATATTGCCACGTTAGAGTTCTCCACGGACATGCCTATAAAACTGGATTTCCAGCAGGCGAAGGGAGGGAAGCTTGTTTTCTACCTAGCCCCAAGAATTGAAACGGCATAAGTGGAAAAATGCAAACTTTAACTGTGAGGTTTACAAAAAACGACTTGGCGAGATATCCATTCCTGAAAGAAGCAGCTGAACACGTTAAAACGTTAGAAATAAAAATTGAAGACCTTGCAAGTCCTGAATACTCAAGAATTCTTGAACGGGCAGAGGAAAGGGTGGAGGAGGCAATCCTCTACGCCATGGTTACGAGGAAAATTCAAAATGAAGAGGTGGAAATCCTATCCTTCCCAACAGCCATAGTCCTTGCAGCAGCCACTGAAAACTCGTTTATAAAGAGAAGATACGCCCTGGCAGAGGCAAAGCAAGCCTACAACGAAATGAAACTTGAAGCTAAAGAGAAAATTCTAGAAATAGCGAAAAACTTCCAATGGAAAATTGAAACAGCAAACGCTGAAGAGAAACCCTACGACTTTAAACTCCACTTCCCCCACTACCTGAAAAACACATCAAACCTTAAAGATAAAAACTGGAAACTCGTAAACCGCCCCCTCAATAAAGGAAAAGTCTACCTTACAAAAAACGAAACAGCCAGACTTCTAAGCGAAGAAGTAAGAAGACACATAGAAAAAAGGTTAGAAGTGAAAGGCCTACAACTTCCCCAAAAAATACTGGAAAAAGCTGAAAAACTTAAGAAACTAACAGTTGGAAAAATCAGCGAAACAGAAATGGAAGGCATACCAAAAGCCGTGGTCAAAGAGGCTTTCCCCCCATGCATAAACGCCCTATACAAAGCAGCAGCCTCAGGACGACACATATCACACATAGGAAGATTCACACTAACAGCCTTCCTAATAAACATAGGAATGCCAACAGAAAACGTAATAGACCTCTTCAAAAACTCCTCAGACTTCAACGAAAGACTAACACGCTACCAAGTAGAACACATAGCAGGAGAAAGAGGATCCAGAACACGATACACCCCGCCAAGATGTGAAACACTAAAAACCCACGGAGTCTGCCAAGACCAAGACCAACTCTGCAAAAGAATATCCCACCCAATAAACTACTACAAACAAAAACAGGCTGAAAAGCATTAACGCCCAGCCCACAGAAGTTAATGTTGCCCAATTAAAGAAAGTATAAGGCTTTTATCTTAATGGGAATTATTCCATTTTTAGCTTGTCCTTCCCAGCCACTTGTGCATATATCAATTCTAGTTCATCAACTATTTTTTCCCATGTGTATCTGCTTTCAACAAGTTTAAAGGCATTCTCAACCATTTTCTCCATTAAATTTCTATCTGAGAGGATTGAGTTCACAGCCTCAAATATTTCTTTTTCATCTTCTCCATTCAGTAACCAGGCGTTGACTCTGTGGGTTAGGATGTCTCCTGGGCCTCCGTAAGGTGAAGCTACAACAGGCACTTTGCTGCTCATAGCCTCTAGAAGGCTTATTCCAAAACCTTCGTAGGAGGAGGGTAAAATGAAAATGTCGGCTATTGAATAGAAGGCTAACAGTTTCTCCCTAGGAACAGCTCCTGTTATTATTAGGGCGGGTTCTATTCCAAGTTTTCTCCCAAGCCTTTTAAGTTGATCTGCATAGTTTGCATAGTCAGGCCCAACTATCATCAGCTTTGCCTTAGGAAAAATTTTAAGAACATGAGGCATAGCCTTAACTATTTTCTCTAATCTTTTGTTCCAATCGATCCTTCCCACATAAAGCAGCAGTGGACTCCCATACTTACCCCGTAACGCCTTCTGGTTTTTCCTTTTAACGTTTTTAAATTCTTCGAGGCTTACGCCGTTTGGCAATATGCTTATTTTCTCTTCAGGGGCACCCATGCGGATGAGAAGACTTTTATTGTGTTCTGTTAGGGCTATTATTCGGTCTGAAATTTTTAACATTAGCCGGCCTAAAAACACGTCAAAGGTTTTTTTTAGTAAGGCGTCCATCATGGAGTGTGGTGGATATATTCCATGGGGTGTGAAAACTTTGGGTGTGCCCTCAAAACTGGCCATGCATAAGGCAATGAAGGAGTTTAAACATCTATATCCATGAACGTGAACAATGTCTGTTTTAAAGCTTTGAAAACTTTTAAGCATGTTAGGGGTAAGCCACCATTCTCTGAAAACTTTTGGGAAAAACAGGGGGAAGCGATGAATCTCTATTCCATTTGCTTCCGTTATGTTCCATTTGAATTTTTCACGGTTATCTTCGTTTGAGGCGAGAACTGTAATTTCATGTCCCCTTCTTGCAAGTTCAACTGAGATTCTGTAAACATGCTCTTCCACCCCTCCTATGGCTGGAGGGAAACGTGGAGCCACTTGGGTTATATGCATGTTAACCACATAAGCATTAATTCTTTAAAACTAGTTTAGTTAAGGCTTCTTCAAATTCTTTTGCGAGGAGGCTCCAGTTAAAATTTTTCTCCACAGTTTTTCTGGCTTTTCTTCCAACGTTCAGGGCTTCTTTTCTGGATTTTAATACTTTTTCAATTTTTCCAATCCATTCCTCCACATTTTGGGGATCTGCCAAATAACCGTTTTCTCCATCTGATATAACCTCTTCAATTCCGCTTACCCTGCTGGCAATCACTGGCTTTTCCATGGCCATTCCTTCAAAGAGCTTTAAGGGGCTTGCTCCATGGGAAACTTCATTTTGGGGGAAAGGAACGAGAACGCAGTCGGCGGCAGCTATGATTTCAGGTATACATTCGTATGGATGTTCCCCTAAGAGGACAACGTTGCCATCCCAAACTGTTTTCTGCTGCTCTCCGCTTCCCACCAAAACAAATTTTACATCCATTTTCCGCTCTAGGGCTGCACTGCAAAGTTTTGATATCATGTTTACACCTGCCCATGCATCTAACCTTCCACAGTAAAGACATGTTCTTTCCCTGAAAAGTCCCAGCTTCTTTTTCGCCAGTTCCCCATCATACCTTTCAGATTTGAAGAATTCAGCGTCTACACCGTTGGGAATAAGCCGCACCTTTTCAACGGAAACTCCCTGGGCCAAAGCATAATTTTTAATGAAGGTTGTGGGCGCCACTATAAATTCAGAATTTTTCACAATTTGATTTTGCATGTGGATAAGCATTCTAGCCTTAAAACAACCCCTTTTCAAATTAAGCATATTTGCGGTGTACTGAGCAATAAGATCGCTGAAGTCCACCATAACAGGCTTTCTGAAAAGCTTAGCAGCTGCAAACCCAACAAGCCCAGTGTAAGGGCTTGGATAGTTAACCACTACAACTTCAGGCTTAAGCGCTGCTAAAATCCTAACTGCTTTCAAAAGAAGCAAAGGCGCAGTTAAAAAGTAACCCAGCAAAATTGAAGATTGCCACAACCTTGCCAAAAAGGAAGGAATTAAAGCGTAATGCCCAGCTATCCCCTCGTAAACCGAAGGGTTTCCCCAATGTCCATGGGGTTTTCTGAGGTCATCTTTCAAATTGCCTATCAGAAACCTAATGGCAGGAAGCACTATGAAATGTATTTCATAAAGCTTTGAAATTCTCTTCATAAGTTCATAGATTCTTCTGTCACTTCCCATTTTCGGGGGAAGGTACTCGACAAAAACTGCTATCCTCATCGCCCCTTCACTGTTTCACATACTTTTTCTAAAGTTTCGCATATGCCTTATTTACGTTTTCTGAAAAACAGCCATTCAAAGCCTAAAACCCCATTAAAATTGGGCAAACGCCACTTGCACGCCTAAAAGCTTCTGCACGCTTTCTGCCATAGGCCTCCCTCAGGTTTAAATTTTAATATGCTCAGTTTTCACTAAGCGTTTTAGTGGTTTTTAATCAGTAGTATTTGTTCACGATGTAGACTCCAGCTAGTATTAGCAGGAAGCCTATTATGGAGTAGAACTCCATGTTTTCTTTTAGGAAAATCCATCCGAAAATTAGGGCTAAGGCTGGAATGATTAGGCTGGATGTGGATACTATTACCGTTTCCTCTTCTTTTACAAGGAGTAAGTAGAGGGTCATGGCCACTACACTTCCAAGTATTGAGGTGTAAAGTAGTGAGAAAATGTAAAGTGGAGTTGAATTAATTTTAACTCCGCCTAGCATTGTGGCGGCTGCTAGGAGGAAGACTGAGCCAAATATAAACTGGATTGCGTTTATGATAAATGGATCTACATTGCCTAAGAATTTTTTATAGTAAACCACCGTAAAAGCCCATAGGAATGCCCCTAAAATTAGGAATAATAAGGCTACAGGGGAGCCTGTTGGAGAATAGAGTTTATCAGCATAAAGCGTAGCTATGCCTATGAAGCTGAGTATAACCCCTGAAACCTTAGCTGGGGTTGCCTTCTCACCAAGGAACGGAACAGCCAAACAGAAAACAAATATGGGCTGGGTGTAAGTTAATATGGAGCTCAGCCCAGTTGTTTCAAACATTAAACCCACGTGTGAAAAGGTCATGCCCACAGCATTTATTAAACTGAGCAAAACTGCCTTAAACCAAACTTCAAAACTTTTCGGAAGAAGACTCCTCCTCCACAGCAGGGCAGGCAAAATAAAAATTGAAGCTAAAACTATCCTCTGGCTGACGAGGTTTAACGGATCAACAAATTGTAAACCAACCTTCATAAAAGTCCAATTTGAACTCCAAATTAAAACAACCACAGTGAAGAGTATCCAACTACGCTTCTTCAACAACTCACTCTCAGGGAAATTGAATTTAAAC
>JBBITX010000042.1:1328-11080 GCA_037440545.1 Candidatus Bathyarchaeota archaeon | reverse complement strand
GAGGACTATGCAGAGTTTACAATAAGGAGAAATAAAATTGGTCAGGAAAGTGTTAATCGCAAACCCACGCAGGTGCATCGGATGCTACTCATGTGAAATTGCGTGCAGAGAAATCAATAAGCTGCCGGAGGGCGTTTACAGAATAAAGGTTGTAAAAAACAGTCCTGAGTATAATCAGAACGGGAAGGTAGCAATGCATTTTAAACTAATAAGATGCATGCAGTGCGAAAAACCTCAATGCTTAGAGGTATGCCCTACAAAAGCGTTGAAGAAACGTGAAGACGGCATAGTGGACGTGGATAAAAGCTTATGCAACGGGTGCAAAAAATGCATTGAAGCATGTCCGATACATGCCATCTGGTTTAACCCAGAAACTGGAAGTATTGAAAAATGCAATGTATGCTCGGACAAAAACCTGGAAATTCCATTCTGCGTAAAGCATTGTAGGAGCAATGCTTTAAACTACATTGATCCAGGCCCTTTATCATGGATTCCATGGTAAAACCTTTTACATATATTAAAGAAACAGTAATCTTTATGGAGGAAGAAAGGTCGGCTAATTAAGCCATCTTATATTCAACGGGTATAGGTGAATTTTGATTTATACATCCAATAACTGCGTCGAAATTTGGATTCTCTCCAGACAAGTTTAACTTTCCGCCTGCAAGCTTAACAGTTAAACCCTGAGCACACTGTTTAAAAGTCATAACAAAAGTGGCGTATATCATCGGCTCCAATTTAGGCTCAGTGGTAATTTCAAAATCTCTCTCACTAACCTTTCTAACTATCACTAGAAGCTTTGGAGGAAGAGTAGATCTTGGAAGGAATATCATAAACGACCACTTTAGGGATTCATAGGATGCTTTATGCAATAAAAATTTTTCTGTTCACATATTCAAATGTTAAACCTCATTTTCCTTAAATCTCGACAGAATTAATGCGCGCCTTGAAACACAAGCATTTCTTAAGAAATTGCAACTGTAAAGAACATTACACTTTTGTAATTATAAATTATACTAATTATCAACTAATTATCATAGTAAAGAAACTTCAATTCTAAAATGCTTATCGAAAATTAACTCTTTAAATAGCGTAATGCGTTCCGCTTTTCATCTATCCTCGCACGTTTTGCCAGGAAATCAACCTGATTTCGCTCGTAGAATTCAGCTTCTAGCCTATAATCTTCAGCGGCTTTGATGAAAGCTTCATTAGCCTTAGTGTAATTATGCCCTTCCATTCCCCCTTCACTTTGAGTTGATAGTCTTAAAAGAGCTTCACCTTCATTCTCTCTAATGATTGCACCCCAGAAGCTTAATCTTTTTTCTTCCATGTTCGCTGATAAGGAGGAAAAAATGCAAGAAGCTTCATGAAGTTTCCCCTCCCTTATGTAGTCTAATGCTGTTCTCAATCGCTTAAATTCCGACACGTCAGGACAACCAATGCTTAGGTTTAGGCTGCTAGTTATAGGCCCTTTTCCACCAATACGTTTTGGAAGAGCTTCTAAATCTTTTGGTAAATTGATGTTGACAAAACTTTTGAGATCAGGATCAAACTTTTTCAGCTCTCCCACAGTGGAAACAAAATTTACCTTTGATGCTCCTCTAACTATGTCATCAGGTCTACCCCTCCCCAATTCACAGAGAGTAATGGAGATCTGTGCTGCAACAGCCCTTTCACAAGTCAATATAAGGGATTCTAATCTTCCATCCGGCCATGTTGGAACAGCTACACTTGAACTTTTAACAACGTTTAACAAGTGATCTACAACTGTTGGCTGAATTAGAGGGACATCGCAGGGAAGCACCGCACAGTAATCTGCTTTAGAGTTTTTTAATCCCGTTGCTATGGCTGTTAACGGTCCTTTAACCCGCGCAAATTCCTCGTCAACGCAGAATTCAGCAGAACTAATTGAATGCTCTTTTAGAACCTTAGAGTATAAAGCGCCTCGGGCCTCATCGTTAACACATATTATTACTTCGTCAACCACATTTTTTACTGCCTTAACAACATGCACAATTAAAGGGATACCGAAAAGTTTTGCAAGAGCTTTATCTCTCCACTCTTCCGGGCTTGTTTGAAACCTTTTCGCCCTTCCACCTGCAAGAATAAGTGCAGCCCTTTCACACATAATTGTCCTTTATCTATTTTTTAGTGATTTGTTCCTTAACTAATTTAAGGAGAGCTTCTCCATCTCTGTATAAGTTGACTATTGGTATGTTTACCTCACTAAATTTTTGCTTAGTTTCAGCTATCGGGCCTGTAATAGCCAAAATAGGCGGAAAAGTTCCGTCTAAAGTTCTTTTCAGGTCTTCAGAGTTTTTTGCCGTTATTATTTTCGGAATGTCCCTCCTCTTTGCGATAAGAGAGTGAAAACCTTCGATGAGTAGGACGTCTAGCTTTTCGCTATCAAACGTTTTGATCACTTTGTCTAAATCTTTTAAGGAGGCTTCTGTTTTCTTAATTATAACGGTTTCTTTTGGAGCTATTGCTGCTGTAACTATTGCTCCAGCATGGGCGTGTCTCCATGTGTCTGTTCCTTCAGTGTCTATGGAGAAATCTTCATGGTGTATATGCTTTACAGAACCTATTTTATAACCTTCTTTTGAAAGCCTGGATGTTAAATATTCAATTGTTGTGGTTTTGCCAGAACCGCTTGTTCCAACAACTGCTATTATGTTCATATTTCACGTCTCCTGTACTAAATGAGTAAAATCTTCCCTGCTAAAAAGTGTGACGTTTACATTTTCTCCCTTTTCTAATGCTTTTTTCGGGGGAAGCAGTATAAAACCGTTAGACTTAACGAATCTGTCTAAGCTGCTTGGCCCGCCATGAATGGGTTCGGCGATGTAAATTCCTTTAAATTGCCTCACACTAACTGGCAGAAATCTATAGAGAGGTCTCATGTCCCCTTCTAAATCTTGATTTATTTTAGCGATGATATTTGGAAGCAAGCTGTGGCCTTCAAGCCCCATATATAAGCAGATTAAAGGCGCAAGGATCATATAGAATCCAGCTAGAGTGGAGGAAATCAGCCCAGGCAGCATCACTATTGGTTTTTCTCCTATAACTCCGAAGCCTGTCACCCTGCCAGGTTTCACTTTTACCCCATGAAACACTATTCCAGGTTTTCCGAATGAGTTAACGGCATCTGGAACCAGGTCTTTTTCGCCTACTGAACATCCGCCTATTGTAACGATTATGTCAGCCTTTTCTATGGCTTCACCAATTTTCTTTCTTAACTCAGATAGGTCGTCTGGTGAAATGCCTAACCTTATGGGGGTTCCTCCCAACTCCCATATTAGGCTGGAAACTATTAAGGCGTAATTGTCCGCTATTTTTGAAGGGTATCGCTTACTTAGTTCAAAAATCTCATTTCCAGTTGCTATTATGGCTACAACAGGCTTTTTTAGGACTTTCACCTCCGTTAATCCAACACCAGCGAGAACACCAACATCTTGAGGTCTTAAAACGCTACCTCTTCTAGCAATCAAAGAGCCTTTTCTAATGTCTTCGCCGGCCTTGGCCACACCTTCTCCAGCTCTAACAGGACTGCGCAACTCGATCTCTTCATCTCGTAAAACTGTTTTTTCGATCATCACAACTGCGTCGGCACCCTTCGGTATAGGAGCACCACACGTTACGTATACTGTTTGGCCACGAGATATTCGAGCTTCGTTTAAACCGCTCCACGGATAGAGCTTACCCACTATTCTTAAGGTTACAGGATTTCCATGTGAAGCTGCAAGGGAATCTTCTGAGCTAAGTGCGTATCCATCTACTATGGCTATGTTAGTTTTTGGGATATCAACCTCTGATATTATATCCTCGGCGAGAATGCGTCCCACAGAATTTTCAACAGGAACTGTTTCGAAGTTTATCTGCCTTACGCCTATTGCCTCACGAAGCTTTTTCAATGCCTCCTCATATGAGATTAGCTTAAGCGTTCTTTTCTTGTCTTTTCTCTGCATAGGTTTTCCCGGGGAAGATGTTAAAAATGCAACATTGAATATATAGTTTTACAGGCTAGTTAAATTAAATGAGGGAGAAAGCTTTGTCTAAGCCTATTGCAGTTGTTGGGGGAAAGCATTCTGGAAAGACAACTGTCATTCAACATTTAATCCATGAGCTTAAAAGACGGGGTTACAGAGTAGGCTCGGCAAAAGAGATGGTTAGAACCCGCTGGGTTGACACGCAGGGCAAAGAAACTTGGGAGCATGGCAAGGCAGGCTCCGAGATTGTAATAGCTGCCCCCCTTGAAGAAACCGTTTGCTTTATAAAAAGAAGGATGAGCTTAAACGAGATGCTTACGCTTTTTAAAGGTTTTGACTATGTTATTCTAGAAGGCTTTGAAAAAGAAAAAACTGTCCCAAAGATAATTGCAGCTAAAAATGCAGAGGAAGCCAAAGCTTTCAATGATGGTTTAGCTATTGCAATTTCAGGAATAATTGCAAGCTTAAACGAGGAAGTAGTAAAAGCCCGCGATTTGAACATTCCAGTATTTAACTGTAAAACTGAAATTGAAAAACTCGCAGACATAGTAGAGGAAAAAGCTTGGATAAGTCTTCCAAGCCTTCCACACTGCGGGGAATGTGGATATAACTCATGCAATGACTTTGCAAAGGCTATAGTTAAAGGAATGGAAGAGAGGAGAACTTGCCCATTGTTAACCAAAGAAGAAGTAGTGATAGAGGTTAACGGTAACAGGATACCCTTAAAGCTTTTCCCACGTTCATTAATTAAAAAAACAATTCTAGGTATGGTTTCCTCTCTAAATGGCGTAGGAGAAGTAGAAGAAGTGAGAATTACAATAAAGAAATGACTATGATAAGTGCGGAGGTATTTATTACTTCAAAATATGTTTTAAGCCTTCAGAGGTTAGGCCTATCACCGGTTTTCCTTCCACCTTGCCTACCACAACATGCGTTCCATAAATTTTCTCGAGAGCCTCTTTTGTTATAGCTTCGGATGGGGGTCCTTTACCTACCACTTCACCCCCATTCATTAATATCACGTTGTCAGAGATCAGGGAGGCCTCGTTAGGGTCGTGTGTCGAAAAAATGACAGTTCTGCCGGAGTCAGCCATACGCCTAATGACATTTAGCACTTTAGCCTTATTTCCAAGATCCAAGTGTGCTGTGGGTTCATCTAGAATTAGTACATTTGATTCTTGAGATAATGCCCTTGCTATTGAAACCATTCTTTTTTCTCCACCACTTAGACTCGTGACCTTTCTGTAAGCAAGGTTGGATAAGCCAAGGTTCTGGAGAACAAAATCCACGATTTCCTCGTCTTGCTTATTCGGGAGGCTTAGAAAATCCAAGTGTGGCGCTCTACCCATAAGGACGTATTCAAAAACCATGTATGGAAAGAAAGCGTCCTCCTCTTGAGGAACCCAAGCTATAAGCCTGCTTAGATGGTTGCGGTTTAGGCTTTCAACGTTTTTTCCATCAATGTAGATGTTTCCCTCATTTAGGGGCAGAACCCCTATGAGCACTTTAAAGAGAGTAGACTTACCTGAAGCATTTGGACCAAGAACTGCTGTAACCTTGCCGTCTGGAAACTCCATGGAAACTCCTTTCAATATGTAGTCTCCGGAACTTTCATACTTGAATTTTAAATTTTCAATGGATATTCTACTCATTAATCCCCCTTCCTTGAAAGCAGCATGAGAAAAATCGCCGCACCTAGAATGGATGTTACAATTCCTAAAGGTATCTCTCCCGCTGAAACCGTCCTTGAAATATCATCAAAAAACACCATAAGTACAGCTCCAAGCAAGGCTGAAGCTGGAATTACAATGCTGCTTTCAGCTCCAAATATTTTCCTAGCCATGTGGGGAACAGTTAATCCAACCCATCCAATTATACCTGCCACAGAGGTTACGGCTGAAGTAGCTATGACAGCGGAAGTAACTACAATTGCCCTCAACTTTCCAGGATCTGTACCTAACGAAACTATGACATCGTCTTCCAGCGTCAGCAGATTAATCCTCCATCTTGCAATAAACAGCAATATTACCCCTGCGAGAGCCAAAGGAGCCGTATAAAAAATGTCCCTCCAAGTCACCCCGTACAAACCGCCTAAAAGCCAGAAAGTTAGTTCTGGAAGCTGTTTAAGAGGATCGGCTAGACATTTCAAAATTCCCACTCCGCCTGAGAAAACTGCGGAAACTGCCAAGCCTGCCAAGACAAGCCTTAGAATTCTTCCACCGTACTTTATTGCTGATGAAACAGCATAAGAAGCTAAAAGAGCCAGTAAGGCAAAAACCATTGACAAAACCTCCATTATGACAAGATCTTTTGGCAAAAATAGAATGGCGAAGGCAGCTCCGAAAGCTGCTCCTTGACTAACTCCAAGGATTTCAGGGCCTACCAGAGGGTTTTTGAAAGCTGACTGCATAACTGTCCCAGAAACAGATAGGGCAGCGCCTAGGACAACTGCGCTCAATATTCGAGGGAGCCTGATATTTAAAATTATAGCCATTCCAAGATCGTCTAAAAACAAATTTTGAATGTTAAGGGGATATCTACCCACAAATAGAGATATCGTAATCGTGAAGGCCAAAATACCCACTATCATAAGAAAATATATACCACGTTTTGAAGATTCTATTCTATTCAAGTCATCTTTCACTTTAGGTGAGGTCCCCTTTAATCCCGTTAATCACATTTACAGCATTCTCCTCGTTAAGACCATACATTTCCATGTAAAACCTTTTAGATGCCTCAATTATGTTCATACCGCTAAAAATTGATGGATGAATTTTCAACGCCATCCATTGAAGTCCAAGTATCCAGCGTGATCCAGGCGTATCCCAGCTTCCCAAGGCCATAACGTTATTGCAATCATGGGGAACTGCGTAAACTCTTTTCTGTTCTATCGCTTTTATCCGTTGCCAATTAGAATTTTCCAAAAGCATGTTTTTAATATCTGTGGCTGAGGGCGAATCGGTATATGTGACTAAAAATATAACGTCTGGGTTCCATTGGGCTATTTGCTCAAAGGAAATGATGTTCCATCCTTTTCCGCTGAGATTCCTGGATAGTGGATACCCTCCAGCCACTTCTATCATAAATGTCTGAAGCCATCCAGCTCCAGGTGTTTGAAAGGAGACTGTTCCCCCTTTAGTGCTGTAATACAGAAATAGAACTTTTGGCTTCTCGTCAATTGTGTAAGTTCGAGAAAAAATAAAATTACATGTTTCATTGTAGTGCTTCGCAATTTCTTGAGCCTTTATTTCGTCTCCAAAAATCTTTCCAAGAACCAAAACATCTCGCATGTAGCTGTCTAAACTCTCGAAATCTACATAGACAACTTTAAAACCTAATTCCTCTAAGGGATCACCGAAATTTGATTTCATGGTTGATTTAAGTATTATAACATCTGGATTTTTCGAGGCTACCGCTTCAACGTTGGGTTCTGTCCCATATATATCCAAATCTATTTTAGATTCTATGTTAGGATCTATAATTTTGAAAAGCGGCACGTTTATATCATTTCCAAGACCGTAGAGGAGGCTTTTAGCGCTGGAAAACATGTACGCCACTGTTATGATAGGCCAAGCACTTTGTCCTGTTATAATAACCCTTTTTATTGGCAATGGTATTTTAACAGTTCTGCCAAGAGCGTCTATTATCTCTATTCTGCCTTCGCTTGAAGGATTTTCTCTATGCCATGAAAATAGGCATATCGTTAAAAGGGCAATTAAAATAATAATGATTACCGATGCCAAGATAATTTTTCTCATAACTGGGCAGGCCTCAAACTTGCTTTTCACTGAGTGCACGCATACGAATGTAGTATCTCATGTTCGAGCATGCTTTACAGATAGTTTCCCCCTCCCTATTAACAGCTTTAGATTCTGTGAGAAGCTCTTTACATTTGGAGCATTGAACTATTTCACTGCTATCATACTCGTAAAAGGGTTCAATCATCACTTCCTCTATATTGAAAAATGACTCATCTAAACGCAGTAACTCTTTGGCAAGCTCTTCTTCCATTTCATGATTCAGCTTTGCCTTACGCATCATCCAACCCTCAACTAGGGGAGACTGAACATCACGCTTCAGTACAATTCTAACCCCGATTTTTGTGTCCGATCTAGCTAAGCATACAGCAAGCTTTCCGAAGTCTTCAACATGCAGGGATGCATGTCCAGGTGTGCATCCAGTGCTTGCCTGAATGCCATCAGCTAAGCAGAGGGAAGTTTCCACAACTGCGAACAGCCTTTTATCACCTCTGGAAAGCCCAAGTCTTTTAAGACCAATTTGTCCCATCCTAACCCCTAATGCCACACCCGCAGAAAAATGCCCATGAAGCCTGGCTGCAAGTTCAATATCCTTCTCGTAATCCGTTTGCTCTTCTACCAATTTGTTTCACCAAGGCGATATTATAATTTTGTAATATCGATATAAAAGGATTGCGCGTGCCATGTGATAAAAGTTTTATATCAGCGGGGTCAAACCTTTTTTCTAGGGGCACATTATGCCTGGAAAAATAATCAGAGAACTTCTATCTTTAATAAAGAGCGAGGTTCAAGAAATAGCCAGTTTATATGTTAAAAGGGTTGTATTAGGGTTAGGCTACACAGGAGTAGAGCTTAACACTGGACATGTTGGGGTTTGCTATACTTTTGGAAATGAGATAATTCCTGACTGCTGCCAGATATGGAGGCAAGCTGGAACATTGAAAGGCAAACCAGCTTTAGAAATCGCTGAATTTTCTCTTTCTTGGGACTTAAGTGAAAGCGTTGTCGGAGTTGCAGCCTTAAATGCTCTATCCCAATTAGTCATAGATAAAAACAAGGAGAAATATGTAATTGATGAGGGAGATTTTTTAGAGCATATTGAAATTAGAAAAGGAGATACTGTTGTTATGGTGGGGAACATTCATCCATTCGTTAGAAAAATCAAGGAGAAAACCGATAAATTTTACATTTTGGAGAAAAATCCAAGGCTACGCGAAGCAGGGATCCTGCCGGAAACAGCCGCAGAAGAAGTTCTTCCTTTGGCAAATGTAGCTGTAATCACGGGAACCACTTTGGCAAACGGAACAATAGACCATATTCTCGAACTTTCAAAAGGAGCTAGGGAAATAGGCCTTGTAGGCCCAAGCGCAAGTGTTCTTCCAGACCCGCTTTTTAAGCACGGCGTCACAATAATAGGCTGCATAAAAGTGACAGATGGCGAAAAGATTATGCAAGTAATATCTGAGGGAGGGGGAACCCCAAATTTCAAAATAGCCTCCAAGAGCGTAATACTTAGACCGCGCCACAATTGAAAACTAGTCCTTGCGATGAATCAAACCTTCTTGTAGGCTTCCAATATTTTTTCCAGTTCACGCTCTATTTTCTTAAACTTTAAAAGCAACTCTTTTCCCTCAGGAGTAAGCTCTGAATACCCTCCAAATGCCCCGCCTCGACGCCTCCTAACAATCTCAAATCCTAAACGCTTCTCAGCAAGCGAAATTCTGTGAAGAGCATACCTGTAAGACATACCTAAATAATCAGATGCTAAAGATAGAGATCCATATTTCTCAACAGCCTCTAAAAGCATCGCTAGACCTTCCCCGAAAACTGATTCACCATTCTCGTCGACAAACCATAGTTTAACCTTAGGATAAGTAACAAGCATTTCAATCACCTAGAATTAAAGCAAGATACATTAAATAACCTTACTAATCCAATCAAATTAAAACTCCGTCTAGAAACGTATAAAGGTTTATACATTTGTCCTAGATACTTAACAGTGCAA
>JBBITX010000042.1:0-1228 GCA_037440545.1 Candidatus Bathyarchaeota archaeon | reverse complement strand
CCGTCTAGAAACGTATAAAGGTTTATACATTTGTCCTAGATACTTAACAGTGCAACTATTAAGTCCGAGAGTATAAAGCCTGCAATTGAAAACATGAGCGGTGTCACACTCCAGCCACCTTAAGAACCGTATAGGGCAGAGTGACTTCCCGAAGTTCCCTATTTCAGCTTAAAAAATCTGAAGCCTCAGGGCAACATCCCTTCAACTTTTTCCCACAGCATTTTATCTGCCTTCATATTAAACAAATTTATGGCATATAAATATTAAAAATTAAAAATTAATTGAAATTTCTCTATTGGGCGTTTAAGGGCTTATCTGCGTTGGAGTATTTTTCACGGTGGGGATTTATTAAGGTGAAGCCAACTATTAGAAAAAAGGTTAGAGGGCTTTTATCCTATAACTGTTAGTCCTCCATCAACGTAAATTATCTGTCCAGTTATGTAGTCTGAGGCTGGTGACGCTAGAAAAACACATACGCCTATTACATCCGTCGGGGTTGCAATTCTTCCCATGGGAATGCTTTCAAGCGCAGTTTTTAGTTTTGACGGATCCCTTAGGCTTGGGGAAAAACCTGTGTCGACCCATGCAGGAGCTATGGCGTTTACATTCACGTTGTATGGGGCCCATTCAGCTGCCAACGATTTTGTAATCATATCTACAGCCGCTTTTGTAGTGCAGTAGCCCATGTTACCCGCCCATTTTGTTGCTCGAATACCCCTAACTGAGGATATGTTTATGATTTTTCCCCTCTTCTTATCAATCATTACTTTTCCAAATTCCCTGCATGCAAGCATGGTTCCCTTAACGTTTATGTCGAAGAGCATGTTCCAGTCTTGTGTTGGAAAATCTGTGGCGGGGCTTTTAGCATTGAACCCCTGAGAATTCACAAGGATGTCGACTGTGCCATATTTTGCAACAACTTGATCCTTTAATTGAGAGACACTTTTCTCGTCAGTAACATCAACATGAAAAGCTGTAACATCTGCATTATGCTTTGAACTTATTTCTTCAGCTATCTTCTCTAGCTTATCTAAGCCTCGGCTGGCTATGGCTACTTTGGCACCGTACTGAACTAAACCCTCGCTGAGGTACCGTCCGATACCTCCACCTCCCCCAATAACAACAGCAACTTTGCCATCAAGCCTGAAAAGGTTTTCCACAAAATCCCCTCTTTATTTTTTTTCTGTTATTGCTATTACTCTTACCATGGATCCGTCTCCGCCTTGCC
>JBBITX010000041.1:0-11249 GCA_037440545.1 Candidatus Bathyarchaeota archaeon | reverse complement strand
CTATTCCTAGAATGAGACTTCCAGTGATAAAGTATCCATAAACAATGATTCCGAGGGAAGTAACACCGAAAATTGCTTCCAAGAACTTCTTTACTTTCAGTTCGCTTTTAATATAACACGTGAAAAAGAGAGAAATATTTGCAAATGCCACAGCTAACCCCATAACCCCTCTAACGATGTTTCCGGAAAGAAAACCGGATAAGAACATCGAAAAGCCCAGTATCCCCCAAATAACCCAGCCAACCTGAACCCATCGTTCCCTCCAAACATTACTTTGATGGATTTTATAAGCCAAATACGAAAAGGCGGCAATAGAGGTAAAGAACAACGCAAGGAATACCATAACCATGTCCATAGGGACCACCCACCCAAACACACTCTTTAAGCAACACCAATAATTAGCAATTTCAAATTAAAATTATTTCCTCTAAAATGCGCGCCTAAGTGTTCATTACTTTGTTTTCGGGGCTTGTTTTTGGCTTTTTAGTATGTGAAGGCTGCTATGTTGTTTGCCAGCTCCGGCCTGCCTATCTTGTGAGCTACTGTGGCTACGGCAGGGATGCACGCGTGGCATATGGCAACGTGCATGCGGTCATTAATGGCTTAACCAACACCTTGTCGTTAACCATTTGCAGCTCTAACAATGTAGGTTATGAGTAAAGCCCTCATGAGACGAGCGTGTGAGTTCTCTTCCAAGCTTATAGCTTCGCCTTTCAGCCCTTCCAACCCTAGCTCCACGATCGCATATCCGCTCTTCCTACCAACTCTAGAATAGGCTTTCATGAATGCAGTCATTTTCGCTTCGCTTCTTTTGATGAAGCTATCAAAATTTTCGAAAATTCTGATAGCAGGTGCTGTCAGTGCAGACCATAAAAGCCTCTGAAGCATTCATTATACCCATCTTGAAGGCTTAGCAGTCTTTATAAGAAAGATTCGGAAGATTATATTTGGAGGTGAGTTAAATGGGATTTTTGGAGAAGGCGAAAAAGAAGGCAGAGGAAGAAGCTAAAAAAGCAGCTGAGGCCGCCAAAAAAGCTGGAGAGAAAGGAGCTGGCGCAGTAAAGAAAGCTGGAGAGAAAGCGGCGGGCGAAATGAAGAAAGCGGCGGAAAAAGGCGCTGAAGAAGCGAAGAAAGTCGCGAAGAAGTGAAACATAAAGGTACGTTTAATAAGATAATGCAATTAAGCCCTCTTGAAATTTTTACTTTTTATACGTTTCAATGTAGCATTTATAGATGTTTTTAAATTGAATGCTTCAGGGTTTTTCTTGCAAATGTTATGTAGCCTGTATGAGCCGTCATAATTGTTTGGGGGCGCGTTTTTCCTATTTCTATTTGCATCCCCCTCACTAAACATTCAACTGTCTCTATGTCTAGAAAACTGTTTTCTTTTAGGGCTTCAACTGTTTTTACAACCTGATCTATTGTAGGGCTGAAGGATACGACTGTTCCGCAAGGTTTAAGCGAGGTATAAGCATGGGAGATGACAAGCCATGGTGTGGCTAAATCTAATATGACCGCGTCGACCTCGCTTTCTTCTATTCCGGCTGTTATATCCTTATTTTTCAAAATTACATAATCTGCAAGACCTGCCCTTTTCAGGTTTTTCTCTGCAGTTTTAAGGAATTCTCCTCTGACATCGTAGCTGTAGACTTTGCCGTCGGGTTTCACGTAGTGGGCTAGAGCTGTTGTCAATGCTCCTGTACCTGTTCCAGCTTCAACAACACGGCTTCCCGGGCCTATTCCGCTGAACATTATTATTAGCGCTATATCCTTTGGATAGGTTATCTGCGTTTTCCTAACAGACTTAATTATATAGTCTCGTAGAAGAGGTTTAAGCAAAGTGAATTCTACGCCTAGACTTGTGGGAACTTTAGAGCCGTATTCCCTTCCAATTAAATCTTCAAATTTTATGAAGCCTTTATGGGTATGGAGAGCCTTTCCAGCCTCAACCCTAACCATATAGGTTCTTCTCTGATTCAAATATAGAAGTACATAGTCGCCTTCCCCTACTTTATAGCTTAACAACAGTTTCCCACTTTAGGATTTTAACCTTGATTATTTATCTCTATCAAGTTCTATTAAAAACTATATTGCTACTCCTCCTCAACTGTTTTTCTGGAATTAGCCATTGAGGAGTTAAACATTTAGCTGGGCTTAAAGTCTGTACTCCCTATTTTTTTCTGGCAGGATAATTTGGCCTTTCAGATCTTGCATTAATCCAGCGAAAAGTTCTGCACTCTCTGTGTGAACTGGGAAAATTCTCTTTGCTTCAATCTCCCTTAGAATTCTTTTTAAGCGTAACGGCATTATGTGTCCAGAAACGTGTACATGATATTGGGGTAACCCGTAATGCCGAAGCCAGTTAACAAGTCTTTCAAAATCTATTTCCATCTCCTCATTGAAGGGCTCTGACGCGGAAAAAATATAACAGCTTCCAGGTGATGGTTTTATATTTACAAGCTGTTCTAAATCATAGAAGGAGAATGTAAGTATAAGTTTGCGTTGCTGCTTCGAAACATCTTCGCTTTCCACAATTTTCTCTCGGTATTGGCTTATGACGCTTTTCTCCCAGCTGCGGAGTCTTTCCCTCCCGTTTGAAGGCTTCGATTTTCGAAAAATCAATAGGTTTTCTTCATCAAGTCGGGGCAATTCCAGCCTCTTGTCTTTACGTAATGCTTCTATCAAGTAAGCCTGTTTCAAGGAGACAACTAGGCTACGACCATTATTCTTGGCGGCTTTGTAAAATGATTTCAGCCGATCAAAGTCTGTATTGGCGAACTCAGCAAACACAACTCCATCAACATCTCCGACAATACGGTGCAGCTTATCTTCAACTTCAGCTTCTGAAGAAAAAGTTGCTCCAGTCATATTTGTGGCTTCAGTAATTAAGGCAACAGGTTCAGCATTCTTCGCCATGTTTACAAAATCACCTGTCATTTCAGGTTTAGTTCCATGATCTCTAAAATCCCCAGTGTAGACAATGCTCCCGCTGGAAGTGTGGATGATTAGGCCGTAAGCTCCTGGAACTGAATGGTCAACGTGAACTGGCTTAATTTCTAAACCATCTATGTTAATTGTATCGCCGGTTCTAAAGGGCTTGAACATTATTCCTTCAACATCAAACTCTAATTCAGCCCTCCGAGTTTCGCTGAAAGCCTGCAGGATTAACTTTGTCGTCTCCCCACAATAAACTGGAATTTCCCTTTTAATAAAGGAAAGATAAGCTGAGTGATCCATGTGTCCATGAGAAATGAAAACTGCATCAACATCTGGCTCCTCTCCGTCAAACCTGTAAACGCCATGGATTTTTGGAAGTACACCAAGCTCCTGCAGGCTTTTTTCGCTTTTAGGGGAAAGCAGAGGGGGAGAAAAAAACTTTTTTCTCAAGGCAAAGGACATGCCAAAGTCAAGGAATACTTTAACATCCCTGTCCGTGAGGAGTATCTTGTTCCCTCCAATCTCGTTTACTCCTCCGTAAAAGGTTAAAGTAGTCCTCTGCCTAACCATTTTCATCGCCACTGTACAACTGATAAGCCCTCCTACACATGTTGGAAATAGCGAGAATTATATTAGGGAAAACAAATATGCTGAAAACCTTAGTGTATTTGGCGTTACCCACCTTCTTAACAACTTCAGGGCTGCCTCCACCCTTAATATAGCCTTTAATAAAGGCCTCTACGGCCAGTTCTAATGGGTGTATATTAGATATGGGTGATGCATAATGGCCAATGTAATAGAGAAATTCAGCAATGTCCCAAGCTTTATCACCACCCCTAGCAGCCTGTTCAAAATCGAGGAGATAAATTTCCCTCCTTTCGCCCACCAATATATTTTCAGGCTTTGTATCTCCCAAAACAATGCCGTTGGAGTGAACCTTGGCGAATATCTCCCCAACCCTTTCTAATAAGCTTGATTCCTCCTTAACCTCGCCCTTTCTTTTTGAAGAAAGGATCTTTTTTAAAAATTTTTCAAGAGTTTCACCTTCAATGTATTCCATGAAAACAAGCCTTTCCCGGTGGCTAACGCCTAAGAGCCTAGGAACTGAAAATCCTTTATTGTGCAAGTAATGGTTGAAGGCACATTCCCTTTCAAGTCTTAAACGGGCAGAAAGTGCAAATTTCCTCGTCCCTATAGTCCACAAACTTATTGGAAACCATTTAAGACTAGACCATTCTTTAAAGCTTTTAGCAACAGCCCTCCTAACTTCGCCTTCTACAAAAGCCTCAACAAGATAAACGTCGTTTAAAACCCCGCCAATATCTTCCACACTAATCTCTACATCCTTCTTAGCCGACAATACTTTCCTAGCAAAAGTTTTTACATCCACTTTTACAGTCAATGAAACAAGCCCGGTGGCTGTAGGAACAAACAAATAGTTTTCTGGATCTTCAATATAATGGACACTTTTTAAGGTTGCGAAATCGGAAAATTGAAGCCCCTTAACCATGTCCTTATTCACGGCGAAAGCTTCCAAAATTTTTGGAAAAGTCCTGAAAAGGGACATGAATATGGTTTTCTGTGTAGACTTTAAAGGTTTTAGAACACGCGGCCTCGTTCTTTTCAGTTGATCTACATATTCTCTGCGCATCATAAAAAAACCATTAACACGTTCAACAACATTTTCCTTTTCTAATGTGCTTAATGCCGCCTGATATCCTTCCATGACGCATTTAAGGTTTTCCTCCCTTGAATCTTCGCGGAGAAAATTTGCAACATCGTAGATCATGGGCGGATAGAGGCGTGATCTGCTCAGCAAAGTTTCATATGCAAAGTATTCGGGTTTTATTCTAATTTCATATGAAAGCTCTGGAAAGCTCATAACTAAATTCTCTAAAAGTTCCAGGATCAAACGCCTTTTCAAATTAACCTCCAAGTTCTTCAAGTAATCCTTATTCGCCAGAGGAATATATGGAAAGGCTAAGCGTATGGCAATCGCATCACCTAAGAATCCCCTGTCCACATCTCTTTCGAAAACCCAGCTGTCAACAGCAAGGAATAGAACAGTTCTATTGTTAAAAAATTTAAAATAACTCATAAGCCTAGGTTTAAAGCCTTCAATCACATTCAAAACTTCAATAGGCTTTCCCTCTTCAGTCAAGCCGCTCGATGAAAATATGCTTTTAACTTTATTGGATGCAGCGATATGTTTACAAAACATTGTAATCGACTTGACCAAATTTTCATTCTTGAACTCTAAACCACGTGTCAACTCTTCACCAGTTAGACGCCTGAAATATCTTGAAAGTAACTGCAAAATATAGTTAATGCTTTGCCCATTTTCACCTGTGCTTCAGATGCTTCTTAAAAATTGGAAAATGAAAACTGAACATTTAGATATTCAGCCATTTTGAAGATTTAAAGATTTTTCTCAAGTATTTTCCCATATTCTCTGAGGGTTTTTAATGCCTTTACACCCTTTTCCGGCATATTATATATCGGTATTTGACTGCTGCCTAATACTTCATATACAAGCCTAAAGTCTTCAGCTCCAGGTGTAACGTCGATAACTGGCTTGTATGGATACTTAGCCGCAGTTTCTATAATGGCCATGGAATCTTCAGGTTCGAAAAAACAGGATTTAAGCATATTTATAACTAGGACTCCGTTAACATTCTCGTCCGATAAAACGAGTCTTAGCACTTTACTATACCTTTGGGCTTTTGCGTCTGCTATGATGTCTATGGGGTTTACAGCTTCAACACCTGGGTATAACCTCTCAATTTTCTTCACAGTTACTTCTGAAAGTGGGGCAAGTTTAAGGTTGTTTTTGGCTAGGGCGTCAGCAGCAAGTATAGCCGGGCCTCCCACGTTGCTCACTATGGCCACGTTGTCTCCGAACATGGGAGGCTGTTTAGCCAAGGCTAAAGCGGAATTTATAAGGTTCTCAATGTCTTCAACTCTAATTATGCCACCCTTCTTTAAGGCGGCGTTAAAAACTTCGTCTGACCCAGCCATGGAGGCTGTGTGGGACATGGCTCTAACAGCTGACTCTTGCGTCACTCCTCCTTTTAAGGCTAAAACAGGCTTTTTCCGGGAAATCCGCCCTGCCTCTTCTATGAATTTTCTCCCGTTTTTAACTCCTTCCATGTATAGGCATATGACTTTAGTCTCTCTATCTTGTCCTAAATAACTCAGTAGGTCAGCTTCGTCAACGTCTAATTTGTCCCCTGTAAAGATGAACTTGCTTAAGCCTATATTGTAGAAGCAGGCCCAATCTAGAATGCATGCTCCTACACCCCCACTTTGAACTATGAAGGCTATTTCACCCTTTTTAGGCATAAGATCCCTTTCAAAAGTTGTGTTCAACCCATTAGATGTGTTAATGACTCCCATAACAGTGTTTGGCCCTAAAACTCTAATTTTGAACCTCTCTATTATGCCGAGAAGTTGTCGACGGTGCTCCTCTCTGTAACTGCCAGTGATTATAACATAAGTTTTTACGCCGCACTCTGCACATTCACTGATGTGGCGGAGCGAACTTTCTGCAGGAAGCATTACAATGGCAAGTTCTGGAGTTTCAGGCAGCATTTTCAAGTTTTTGAATCCAAGCTTTCCGTCAACATCTAAAACGTATGTTTTGCCATTGAAGAATTTTTTCATGTTATACACCAAGCTCTCAAAAAGCTGGGGTGAGGTTAGCCCAACCTTCTCCTTTATTGTGCTCGAACCTATAAGTAGAGCCTTTTGAGGTTCAAATAGAGCCTTTAAGCTGTGCATTGTTCAACCTTCAGAGTTAAATGGGGGAGGTAAAAGTACGTTTTTCCAAAAGATAAGTTTAACTCAAAATTAGGCACGTTCCATCAATTTTATGTAGGTGAAGGAGGCGGCAAAAGTGAAGATTAAGGAGAAGATTAGAACGTTGTAAATCATTTCAAGGGAGAAAGGTGGATTTCCAAGGAGGAATGAACGGATCAAGTCTGAAGTGTTGCTTAAAGGGTTAACCCTTGCAAAGACAACAAGCAAAGCGGGAAAGATGCCCTCCTCTCCCAGTTTCTGGATTAAGGAAAGCGGATAGAAAACGCTGCTGCAGAAAAATAGTGCATAATAAACTAAACCTCTAGCTGTTACAAACTTGTCTAGGCTTGTGGTTGAGGCGGCAATTGCTATGCTTAGACCTGAAATTCCAATGGCTAATAGAAACAGAATTGAGAGAATTGTAAAAAGCTGATTTAATGTTGGAAGCCCTGTGAAGGCGAAGCATGTAGCTAACAGCGGAGACATGTAAACCATCCCCCTTAACCCTCCTGAAAGCACCCGGCCTAGGGCAAGCTCAAGTCTTGACATGGGCAGGCTTAGCATGTACTGGTGTATCTCCCTACGTCTCTCCATGTTTACCTCACGCCCAATCATAAATGCTGACGCAAAGAGTCCTGTAACTGTTAATCCTGGGGCGAAAAATTCCAGATAGCTTTTTATCTGCTCTAAAACTTCGAGGCTTAGCATCCTGTTGTAAACTATGGCCATAATAAACAAGTCTGCAAGGTTCATGCTGATTAGGCCTACAAGCCACCATTTATAACGGAAAAAGTTTCTGAAATCATGCTCCAAAATGTTGGCTATACGCCTCATTTAACGCCAACCTCCACCCTCTAAACTTCGATCATAAAGAATTATGCCTACAAAAGTGAATAGTGAAAAGAAGATAACTATGCCGAGAAAGGGTATAAGGGGATTTTCAAAGGATAGGGCTGACTCTACTCCGGCGCCCCATCGGAAAAGGTCTGCTGCATATGTTAGAGGGTTAAAATTAGCAGTTAAACCGTAAAGAGGGTTTGCCTCCATTACAAAGCTTATTGGGTACATGGCTGTGCTTAAGCGAACAACTAAAGCGTCTAAAACTCCCATTAAAATGTCATAGCGATCGCTTGATTTTATGGCAACAGCCAACGTTATGCTCATTCCTGAAACGCCGAAGGCGAATAGAAAGAGGGATAAGATGGCGAACAATAGATTCAGAGGGTTCGCCACACCTATAACATAAAGTGACATGACTATGAGGGCGCCAACATAGATGAATGCTCGTAGGCCTCCTCCAATTGAGCGTCCAATGACGAGTTGTCTCCTGCTAACCGGTAAGCTTAGCAGGTATTCAAAAACCCCGTGTTCAGCCTCCTCATATATGTCGAAGCCTATGAACGCGGCTGCAGAGTAAAGTGTCATAATGGATAATCCACTAACATAAAAGCGGAAGTAATCCTCAAAGGCCACCATGCGGGAGGCTATTAAACCGAAAAGTGCTATTTGGGATACAAACCATATGGCCCTCATTATGATCATAGCCTTATATTGGAAGAATAGGCGTACATCCCTTTCAACTATGTTTAGAATTTTCCCCGTAGGTTAGGCTTCCTCCTTTTGGGCTTCTTCAAGTGTTAACCCAGTGTAATGGGCGAAAACGTCATCTAAACTCGGCTCACTCATGTGGATTGACAGGACTGAAACGCCTTTCCCCATAAGGAAATTCATTATTTTTGGGACAACCTCTTCAACCCTGTTTAGGTGCAATCTCAAAGTTGACGATTTCGTTTGAATAACCTTCACAACCTCGTTGAAATCTTTAAGTTCATGGATGATTTTAGGCGGCGGTGCGGCTTCAAATTGGATTTCAACAACGTCTCCTCCTAAAATGCTGTCCTTAAGCTTTTTAGGCGTGTCGCATATAAGCAGCTTCCCTTTATGCATTATTCCAACGCGGTCGGAAAGCAGGTCAGCCTCATAAAGCTCGTTTGTAGCCAAAATAATGGTTGATCCCTCATCGCATAGTTCACGGAGCATCCTCCATATTTTATGTTTTCCAACAACGTCAATTTGGGCTGTAGGCTCATCTACAATTGCAATTTTAGGCTTTTGTATTAGAACTTTAGCTATTTCAACCCTTTTACGCATGCCTCCAGATAGGGCGTGCACATCTCTGTGGCGGTATTCCCAAATGTCAAGGGCTTCCATGACTGCTTTAACCCTCTTTTTACGCTCTTCCTTAGGTATGCCGCAGACCTTGGCATGCCAGTTAACAACATCCCAAGGAGTGCTGACCCAAAGCATTTTAGGCTCCTGAAAGGCTATGCCTAGAAGCTCCCTAACCTTATTAGGCTGTTTTCTAACATCGTATCCTTGAACGTAGGCTGTTCCCTCAGTGGGCCTGATAACAGTTGCAAGCATAAGGATGGCTGTTGTCTTACCAGCTCCATTTGGACCTAAAAGCCCCAGTATTTCGCCTTCCTCAACCTTTATGCTGAGATGATCTACAGCGACAAGGTTTCCAAACCTCTTAGTGAGGTTTTCCATTACAATTATATGCGGCATATTCATCCAAACATGGAATAGAGACAATCGATATACAGCTACTTAAGATTTGCGAGTTAAAAGCTCCACAGCTCTTTCTTCAGCCATATCCATAATAGCCCCCTCATCCAACGTTTTAACCACTCTATTCTCCATCAATATTTTACCGTCAACAATAACCGTGTCAACATCAGATCTTCCAGCTGAATAAACAAGACTCGCATAAACATTATGAAGGGGCTTTAAATGAGGCTTAGAAACATCTACCAAAATTATGTCAGCTCTCTTACCAACCTCCAAAGTGCCTACATCCTTCTCAAGTCCTAGAGCTTGGGCTCCACATAAAGTGGCCATCCTCAAAATCTGATATGGCGAGAAAACTTCAGGGGTTAAATAAGTAAGCTTCTGAAGCAGAACCCCAACCTTCAACGTTTCAAACATGTCAAGCGTGTTATTACTAGCCGGGCCATCCGTCCCTAAAGCTACATTCACACCCAACTCTGCAAGCTCCCTAATCCTGGCGGCTCCCACTCCGAGCTTCATGTTAGCCACCGGAACATAAACCACATTAACACGCCTATCCGCCAAAATCCGCCTATCACCATCAGATAAATTTACACAGTGAGCAGCAACAACTCTCCCAGCTTCGAAAAACCCCATCTTATCCAAAAACTCAACCTCGCTACAACCATACCTCTCCTCAAAATCCTTAAACATCTCCAAAGATTCAGCTAAATGCATATGAACCCCGACGCCGAGCTCCAAAGCCTTAACAAAAACATTTTCAAGCAGCTCCCTGCTAAGGCTGTAAACAGCATGAGGACCAAGCATTGTAGTAACCCTCCCCCCTGCATAACCGTTAAAACTCCTCGCGAAATCCACGCTTCGAATAAACGTCCTTTCACCTAAAGCCCTATTACCAGATTCGATAATTCCCTCAGCCAAAACCGCCCTCAAACCACTTTCAGAAACAGCCCTAGCAACAGCATCCTCATAGAAATACATATCAGCAAAACAAGTCGTACCACTCTTAATCATCTCCAAACATCCTAAAAGCGCTCCAACATAAACATCATCAGGGCTAAGCCTAGCCTCCAACGGCCATATAACATCCCTAAGCCAAACGTTTAAGGGCTTATCCTCAGCTAACCCACGAAAAAGAGTCATAGCCACATGAGTATGACAGTTAACAAGGCCAGGCATGGCAATTTTGCCTTCCGCATTTATCTCAGATTCTGCACGCATTTCTTTAGAAGTTTCTTTTTTACCAATGTGGAAAATTTTGCCATCTTTTATGGCGATTACCCCATTTTCAATAACGCCTTCAACGTTTATAGGTAAAATTTTACAGCCACAAATTAGCAGGTCAATATCGCCCAATATAACACCTTAAGCTAAAGGATAAAACATTGAATAAAAATTTTCTTTGACAGAATAGAGAACTAGGCAATATTTTGAAGCTGGCGCCTCTAGTAAACGCTAAACTGAGAACCAAAATAATGTTGATATTATAGTGAACTCGCTGTTATTTTATGTGGGAGGCCAGCTAGGTCTTACAAATCAAGTTTGCTGGCTGTATACTCGCTCTCAGAGAACATAGGTAAATAGCCATTAGCGGTTTTTTATAGGCTCTTTTGCCCTTCTCCATTTTAATTGACCGCCAATTTTCTTCACTAAACCCTTTTTATAAAGGTTTGTAAGGCTTCTATGGACCGAACTGTATTGTGGTGTTTTATAGCTTATATCTCTAGCCCATAAAATCTCAGCGATGTCTTTAGCGGTTAATTCATGATACTTATCAAGAATTTCCAAAATCTTACGCTGATTCTTGCTAAGGCGCAATTGTTTAGCCTTCGTGGACATTTTCCTTACCTTCCCAAACCAAAAGAGGAAGGTTAGTCACATTCATTACGGGCATAACTTATTTATTAGTTTATTCAAAAATTTAATCTAAGCACGAATTTTAA
>JBBITX010000040.1:0-11565 GCA_037440545.1 Candidatus Bathyarchaeota archaeon | reverse complement strand
TTAATGATTCCACATAATTATCCATGGGGTTATGGCATTTGGCGTGAAAGGTTCTAGAAAAGCTTAAAATAATGTGCTGTTACATTAAGCTTCTACTATAGGTTGTGCTCGCCTTGAGTAAAAGAGGATTACACGTTAAAATTGGAGAAATGAAGACAGATGTTAGCCTAATAAAAAACCTAGAGTTATCTGTCGGTAGAATTGTTGAAGAAAAATGGGAAGAGCCGATGGGGCCAACACCCTTCCCGTCATTAACAACCCTAAGAGAGTGGGATTTGAAGCTTCTCCAGAGGTATAAACCCTTCTACATGCCCTTCTGCGACGTTTGCTGCCTCTGCACATTTGGAAAATGCGACTTAACTGGGAACAAGCGCGGAGCATGTGGGATAAACATGCCGGCTCAGCAGTCCAGAATTGTTCTATTAGCGTGTTGCATTGGAGCCGCAACCCACATTGGGCATGCACGACACCTTGTGGAACATTTAATTGAGAAATTTGGCCATAACATGCGCCTTGACGTTGGCGGATTAAACGTTGAAGTTGAAGCGCCTGTAACCCGTCTCGTATGCGGAAGAAAACCTGAAACATTAGGCGATTTAGAAGAAGTTTTAGATTATCTTGAAACTCAAGTCACGCATCTGTTGTCTGTAACCCATACTGGACAAGAAGGAAGTAACCTAGATTTTGAATCCAAGGTTTTGCATGCTGGCATGGTCGACCAGGTTGGAATGGAAGTTGCCGACATAGCCCAAATTGCAGCTTATGGCTTCCCAAAAGCTGACCCTGAAGCTCCACTTGTAGACCTAGGTTTTGGAACAATAAACCTAGAGAAACCTGTAATTCTATGCATAGGCCATAACGTCGTCCCCTCCGTGGGGATTATAGATTACATGAAAGAGAATGCACTTGACGGCGAAATTGAAGTCTGCGGGCTTTGCTGCACAGCCCACGATACAACAAGGTATTATAAACGCGCAAAGATTGTTGGGCCAATTTCATGGCAGCTTCGCTTTATAAGAAGCGGTGTTCCAGACGTTGTTGTCTTAGATGAACAGTGCATTCGAGCAGACGCTCTATATGAAGCTCAAAATGTCAAGGCACCCGTAATAGTGGCCTCTGAGAAAAACTGTATGGGCTTACCTAACCGCACAAATGACTCGCCAGACAGCATAGTGGAAGATCTCCTTAACGCAAAAATACCTGGAGCTTTAATTCTAGACCCTGAAAAGGTTGGAGAAGTAGCTGTTAAAGCGGCATTAAAAATTGCTCCTTTGAGGAAGAAGTTTAAAGCAATACCAGAAGTTGAAGAAGTTCTTCGAAAAGCTAAAGAATGTAGGCAATGCGGCGATTGTCAAAGAGCCTGCCCTCAAGATTTGCCAATTCCAGAAGCTATGAATAAAGCCAAAAATGGCAATTTGGAGAACCTTGCAGACCTTTACGAGTTTTGTATTGGTTGCGGGCGATGCGAGGAAGCGTGTCCATCACGCTTAATGGTCCACAGCTTCATTGTAAAGGCTGGAGAAAAGAAACTGAAAGAAGAAACATATAAAGTAAGGGTTGGAAGGGGCGCCATTCAAGATATAGAAATAAGAAACGTCGGCAGTCCAATTGTGCTAGGCGAAATTCCAGGCGTAGTTGCCTTTGTAGGATGCGCAAACTATCCTAAAGGGGGAGTGGAAGTTGCTGAGATGTGCCGTGAATTCGCTAATAGACGGTATATAGTTGTGACTTCTGGATGCGCTGCCATGTCAGCAGGCATGTATAAAGGCGAAGAAGGAAAAACTCCCTACGAAGAATTTACAGGCGAATTTACAGCTGGAGGGTTAGTCAACGTAGGCTCTTGCGTTTCAAACTCCCACATCGCTGGGGCAGCAATAAAAATTGCAAGCATATTTGCGAAAAGAAACTTAAGAGCTAACTACGAAGAGATAGCAGATTACATATTGAATCGAGTTGGGGCAGTAGGCGTAGCTTGGGGCGCCATGTCTCAAAAGGCAGCTTCAATTGCAAGCGGCTTCTGGCGGCTTGGCGTCCCAGTAATTGTAGGTCCGCATGGAACAAAGTACAGACGCATGCTCTTGGGAAGATCTGACAGAGAAGAAGACTGGTACGTCTACGATGCAAGGACAGGTGAAAAAGTCTATGTTGGCCCTGCACCTGAACACCTGTTTTATGCAGCTGAAACCAAAGAGGAAGCCATGGTTATGATTGCAAAGCTTTGTATGCGTCCAAATGATACGACTAAGGGCAGAGCCATAAAACTTACACATTATATAGACCTGCATAAGCGCCTGTATGGAACAATGCCTGAAGACATACATCGCTTTGTACGCACAATAGCAGACATACCGGTAACAATGAAGGATGAAATCATAAAGATTCTGGAAGAAAAGGGCTGGAAAGAGACGGTTATACCTGATCCGACGCTTCTGCCTAGGCTTATAAGGAAAAAGAAGGAGTGAAGGTGTTATGGCGATAGCTGAACCTTGGCAAACAGCGGAAATTCCAGGGCCGAAGAAAGCATTAGTTATAACCAAGCCTGAAGTTGTGGCTGCAATGGTTAAGAGAGCTAAGCACCCCATACTTGTAGTTGGCCATAAAGCCTCAGAAATAGACTTTGAAGGAACTAAGCTGATAGACTTCATCATTGAGCTCTCAAAAAAATGCGGCGTTCCAGTTGTTGCCACAGCCCACTTGATAAGCGAATTCCTTAAAAGAGGTTTTAAGCCTGCAGGTTTTATGCCTGCCGTGGACGTTGGAAACAGGCTTGTAGATCCTGCTTGGATGGGCATAGACGGGAAGGGACAGCATGATCTAGCCTTGTTTGTCGGGCTTCCATATTACATGGAGTGGACAATTCTTTCAGGGCTTAAACACTTCGCCCCACATCTGAAAACAATAACCTTGGATAACGTTTACCAGCCTCATGCAAGCTGGTCTTTCCCAAACATTTCCCATGAGGAGTGGGAGAAAACTCTTAAAGTAATAATTGAAAAAGTTTGAAGGAGGGAGATGTGAAATGAGCATGTTCCAAGATATACCGGTTGACGTCGGCGTAATCTACGAGGGTGAAAGAATTCGAAGGAAGGAAATGTACGTTGAGCTTGGAGGTCCAGACATTAGGGAAAAGTTTGAACTGGCAAGGGTTAGAAAAAGCGAAGAGGTTGAGGATGGAAAAATAGTTATAATTGGACCTGACCTGAAAGAAATGGAGGAGGGTAAAAGCTACCCCTTCGGAATTCTAGTGGAAGTTGCAGGAGAAAAGCTTGAGCCTGAGCTTGAAGGCGTTATAGAGAGGCGAATACATCAATACAGCAACTATATAGAGGGCTTCATGCATCTGAACCAACGCTACGATATATGGATGCGTCTAAGCAAGAAATCCTTCCAGAAAGGTTTAAACTCCTTCCAGCTTATTGGAAAGGTGTTGCTAAGGCTTTTCAAAAGTGAACTGCCAATAATAGAGAAAATGCAGGTAACCTTCATAACGGACGCTGAAAAGATTAAAGATCTCTTCGAAGAAGCCTTAAAAATTTACGAGGCAAGAGATGCAAGGGCTAGGGGTTTGAAAGATGAGGAAGTGGACAAATTCTACGGATGCATTCTATGCCAGTCTTTTGCACCAACCCACTGCTGTGTAATAACGCCTCAGCGTTACTCCAACTGCGGAGCCATAAGCTGGTTTGACGGAAGGGCAGCTTCAAGCATAGATCCTAAGGGTCCAGTCTTCGAAATTGATAAAGGGGAACTTCTAGATCCTTTCAACGGCGAGTATTCAGGCGTAAATGAAACTGTTAAAAAGAGAACTTTAGGCGAGATAACGAAAGTTTGGCTTTACACGGCTTTCGGCTATCCCCACACTTCATGCGGATGTTTTGAAGGCGTTGCCTTCTACATTCCAGAAGTTGACGGACTTGGAATAGTTCACAGGGGCTATAAGGATGTTACGGTTAACGGCCTTCCCTTTTCAACGCTTGCAGACTCCACAGCTGGCGGAAGACAAGTAGACGGCTTCCATGGAATATCCATCGAGTATATGAGATCTCCTAAGTTTCTACAGGCTGACGGAGGATACAACCGTGTAGTATGGATGCCTAAAGAGGTTAAGGAACGTGTTAAAAACTTTATCCCAGCAGAGCTTGTTGACAAAATAGCCACAGAGGAAGATGCCAAAACAATAGAAGAGTTGAAGGCTTTCCTTAAACAGCGCAACCACCCTGTTGTCGCAAGATGGAAGGAGGAAGTTGTAGCCGTTGCCGAAGCAGCCCCTGCTGAAGTGGCAGAGGAAGTTCCAGCAGTGGCGCCTACCATAACTGCTGCAACTCTTCCAATAACAGCTGGAGGTTTCAAAATTATACTTAAAGACGCAAAGATCTACGCGAAGAAAGTCGTCATACGTTCAGTGAAGCCTGAAAAGCAGCGGAAGGGTGAATAAATTTTGACTGAAAAAGAAAAGGAAGAAGCCCTATTAGGATTGAAGCTTACTCCAAGGCTACTTGAACTTCTCTCAAAACTTGAGGAAGTAGAACTGGAAGACGTTGAAATGCAAGTTGGCGACTTAGAGATATGGCTTCAGCCAGGAGCAGTTGCAGCCCCCGCAATTGTTCCTAAACTTGTTCCCCCTGTAAAAGCCAAGCCGACAAAGATAATTGAGGAGGAGTTTTCACCACCAATAGAGACATACCCAGGAAAAGTTGTGGATGTCAAGCTTGGAGGCACAAAAGGCGAGGGGGGAACACGCGGTAAAACCATAATCATAGGGGGGGAGACAACTCCTGCATTCTACACTTTTGAGAGGCCCACGCCTAACCCTCCAGTTATAGCCGTAGACGTCTTCGACATGGAAGTTCCATTGCCGAAAGCTGTTAAAATGCATGTGAAGGATGTTTTAGGCGATCCTGCAGCTTGGGCTAAGCTTGCCGTTGAAAAATTTGGGGCAGACCTGCTAACCATACACCTAATCAGCGTTGACCCTCTCATTAAGAACACTTCGCCGAAAGAGGCTGTAAAAACCGTTGAGGCTATTACCCAAGCTGTAGACGTGCCCCTCATAATTGGAGGGTGCGGCGACCCTGTTAAGGATGCAGATGTATTCGAGGAAATTGCCCAAACCTTTGCAGGGGAAAGATTTCTAATAAGCTCTGTGACAAGAGACATGGATGTTGAAAGATGTGCAAAGTTCATTAAAAAGAACGGGCATGCCGTGTTATCCTTCACCCCTATGGACCTGAACCTAGCAAGGGAGCTGAACCGAAGGCTATACGATTATCTTTCAAAAGAGGATATAGTGATGGACTTGACCACGGCAGCTTTAGGTTATGGCTTAGACTACGCCTTCACAAACATGGAGAGGGCTAGACTTGCAGCCCTAATGGGAGATCCTGAACTGGCACATCCAATGTCTTCAGGGACAACAAACGCTTGGGCTGCAAGAGAGGCATGGATGAAAATGGCTCCTGAATGGGAACCGAGGGAGCTTAGAGGCCCCCTATGGGAGGTAATCACGGCTTTAACACTTCTGCTTGCAGGAGTTGATCTTTTTATGATGATGCATCCTGCAGCTGTGAAAACTGTAAAGGAAGTTATACGCCAGCTCATGGGAGGAAGCTCTGGAAACGCTGAAAGGCTTGCTGAATGGGTTTCCATGAAAATATAGGTTTATGGAGCGTGTAAAGATGAGTGGGAAAGAGGCTAAATCAAAGGCTGGGGTTAAGGAGCTAAGCCCAATAGACGTTTACAAGCTTTTGCCAAGGACAAACTGCATGGAATGCGGCGAGAAAAACTGCATGGCCTTCGCCACGAAAGTTGTTAACCGCGAGGTTCCAATAGAAAATTGTAAGCCCCTCTTTAAGAAAGAGTTTGAAAACGCCTATAAACAGTTAAAGGAAATGCTGAAGCCTGCCATAAGAGAGGTTGTTATAGGTGAAGGCGATAGAGCTGTAAAAGTTGGCGGAAAGCTTGTAATGTACCGCCATGAACTTACATACTTCAACCCAACAGCCATAGCAATAGACATAACAGACGAAATGCCTGAAGAAGAAATCCTCAGCAGGGTTAAGAGGGCTGAAGAGTTTAAATTTGAATATATAGGGCAGATTTTAAAGCTTGACATGATTGCCGTCCGCTCCACTTCCAACGATCCTGACAGGTTTAAGGCTGCGGTTAAAAAGGCCTCTGAAAACACAAAGCTGCCCCTAATATTGTGCTCTTTCAACCCCGCAGTTTTAGAGGCTGGAGTGATGGCTGCACCTAAGTCTAGACCGCTGCTTTACGCTGCCACAAAGGAAAACTGGAAGGAAATGGCTGAACTTGCCCTAATGTATAATTGCCCCTTAACTGTTTTTGCGCCTAACAACCTGAAACTCCTTAAATCCATGGTGAAAACCCTCCTTGAATACGGGGTTGAAGACCTAGTTTTGGATCCAGGCACATTCTGCAGCGAAGGGCTGGCAGAAACACTGAACAACTTCACAATGATACGTCGAAGCGCATGCAAGAAAGGAGACGAGCTTTTAGGCTATCCTTTAATTGGAGTGCCTATGGTTGCATGGATGGAAAATGCTGGAGTAGCCGAGGAAATTCTCAAGTGGAGAGAAGCCTACATAGCCGCTATGCTAATTGTCCACTTCGCAGACGTTTTGATAATGCACAGCTTAGACGGTTGGACCCTGCTTCCAAACGTGATATTAAGACAGAACATTTACACAGATCCTAGAAAGCCCGTCGCAGTTGAGCCAGGCTTGAAAGTCATAGGAACTCCAGACGAGAACTCCCCTGTTATGTTCACAACCAACTTTGCGCTAACCTACTACACAGTAGCCTCCGACATTGAATCTGCAAAGGTAAACGCTTACCTACTCGTCGTCGACACTGAAGGCATAGCTGTTGAAAGTGCAGTTGCCGGGAGAAAGCTTACAGCCGATAAAGTTGCAGAGTCCATAAAAGCCTGCGGAGTGGAAAATAAGGTTAAACATAGAAAACTAATAATCCCAGGAAAAGCCGCGCGCCTCAGCGGTGAGATAGAAGAAGCATCTGGATGGCAGGTTCTCGTAGGGCCAACAGATTCTTCAGAAATACCGAAGTTCCTCCAGGAAAAATGGCAAAAATAACTCAAGAACACCAATATTTCCCACAAATATTCCGTTTTTATTTTTATCTTTATGCATGTTATATGGCTAATGATGGTTTATACTTTTTCAAATACTCGTTTAATGTTGGAAATATGGCTTCAACCCGGTCGAAACGTTTTTTAGCGTTAATTATGCCTTGAGTCCTCACTAGGCCCCTTGGTGTGCTAAACCTTTCTATTTCGCCTGTTGGCCTTTTCCTCCAAACCCTTATGCAGTCGTCTACTATGCAGCTTAATACGCATGCTCCACAGTATATGCATAGGTCATGGGTGATTCCAACCTCACCTGCCTTCCAGAAAAGGGCGTTGGTTGGGCATGCCTTAATACAAAGTTTGCATTCCACTCCTCTACATGTGCGTTTATTAATTGTTATGGCTCCGTCAACGAAAAAATCTTTGACCCCTAAAGGTTTAAGCATCTCCTCTCTCCGCTTTTTCCTTTCCTTTTCAGAAGTTTCCATTAACAATTGGAAGATGTCTGTGCCTGCTGGTTCCTTTGATTTTTTATCCTTTTGCATTCGCTTCACTTTGAAGGCTCTCACGCTTTGGAAAAGGTATAACATTTAAGCATTATAACCGTTTACACTTGGGATTCTGAAGTTTTCGTTCCAAAAGAGATTTATAATAAGCCTTCACTAATTTGGGTCGGCGAAGGAAATGTGTGAATTCACTGTTTTCCTAAACGGGAAAGAGGTTTTCAAAGACGTTGTATATGCAAAGGTGGGAAACGGCTTAGTCATTGTGAAAAGTGTTGTCGGCGAATCTAAGGAGTTTAAGAACTGTAAGATCGTTGAGGTGGACGTAAACAATACAAGGCTTGTTTTATCCCAGGCCTGAAAGCTTTTCAAAATTTTACGCTAATACTGAAATAAAGCCCGCTGCCAATCCAGCAAATATTGGAAGCGGTAATCCTGGAAAAATTCCATTTTTCTCCAGCATTTTAAATGACAGGAAACATCCGAGAAGAATTCCCAGCATGGAAGCAATGCATGGTAAAATGCCATAGTTATAAAACACATGTCCAACAAGCATAGAATAGAAAGTTAAGTCTCCCAGCCCCACCTGAACATCCTTAAAAGAGACGCTTAAACCTTTAAGCCTTTCAATTCCATTTTGAGCTATCTTCCCAACAGGTCCACGGTAAACTGCAAACATGTCGTAAACAGCTAAGAAGCAGAGGATTAAAACTGCGCTTAAAGTTGGAATGGAAACTCCTAGAAATGCTCCTAACGCTCCACCCATCAGGAGGACGGTTAAATCTCCAGCCTTTCCCTTAACCTTAAAAAATGTGAAGCAACAAATCAGGGTGATAAGCAGAGAAAGAAGAAGTATAATGTCAAACCTCGGCGATGACACTATTGAAAGAACAGCTATAGTGTATATTAGTGAAAGGGTGAAGAAGGCTGTTATGAAGGCGAAACTCGTTAAAAACGTGATAAGCCTAATGCTCTTCTTTTTCAGCAATATGAAGAAAAGTGTTGCACCGGAAGAGGCTAGGATAACAAAATATATGGCATTTCCAAGAATCCCCAAGGGTTCTTCTGTGAAGGGTGTTACACTGTATATTGGTGTGGAGGACAAGGAGAAAAAAGATGCACACAAAACGCTGAATATTAAAGTAAGTGAAATTGGCGTTAAATGGGATATCCTTGCCTTAAAAGGAAGATTCAAGCCTTTACACCGTTTTCAGCTTTTAAACCCTTTCAACTTTAATTGGCACTTACTGCAGAAAAAGCTTTCCTTTCTATCCGTTTCAATTATGGAGTTGGAAAAGTGCATGACACAGTTTGGGTTCCCACAGTGTCCCAAACCGAATGTATGTCCAAGTTCATGTACAGCCTCCTTAGTCGCTCTTCCAACTAGAAGCTCAAAGTTTGAGGGTTCGCCGTACAATTCTGGTTTAAGCCTCCAAAGGGATATTAGCGCGGACTTCCCAGGACACTCAGCCTCTCCAAAAACAAAGTTTAGCCCTGGAACATAAATGTCAACATCCACTATTCCTAAAACCTTCTCCCAAGCCCTTGATTTTACGGCGTAGCTGCGGATCAAACCTAAAACAATGTTTGAATTGTGCTGCCGCCTCATTTTATCGTAGGCTTCCTCAGGTATAGGTAAGCCTTCAAGGATTATTTGAAATTCAAACTCTGGAAAAACCTTCTTTAACCCTTCTAAAACCCTTCCTGTAACAGCCAGGTTGACGCTTCCAATTTTTAATATTCTAATTTTCATCAGAGACACTAAACCTCAAAAGTGTCTCCTGGCCTTGGAGCGGCAGCCTCCAACCCTGCCTCTTTCCTAATCCACTCAGCGAAATGCTCACAGTTTCCTTCAGCTCCGTGGACCACGTATACCTTAGCTTTGCCGTTGAGCTTTCTAACTGTTTCTTTAAGCTCTTTGGCTCCGCAGTGGGATGAAAAATCAAACCTTTCAACCTTTGCCTTTACTTTCCTTAACTTTCCATCAATGAGGCATACGCCCTTTTCAAGGAGTTCCCTTCCAGGAGTGCCTGGAATCTGGTAGCTTACGAGGAAAATTGCGTTGTTAGATCTTTTACCAACCTTTGAAATGTAAAATGCAGCTGGACCGCCCTTAAGCATTCCAGCTGGAGATATTATTACACACGGCGTTTTAGCCGCTTTTCTCCTGTCTCTCCAACCTTCAACCCAGCTGACAGAATGCATGGCATCCATAAACAGCTTAGGGTCTTTTAGAAATTGGATGTAGTTCATCATCAATCTGCTTGCCTCACGTGCCATGCCGTCTAGGTATACGGCGTGTTCAAAATGGTGGGCTGTTAGGATGCATGCAATTTCCTGTGATCTTCCTATGCTGAACGCTGGCACCAGAACTGTTCCACCCCTCTCAACGGCGTCTGTAACCTCTTCTACAAAGCGTTTCTCAAGTTCTAGTCTGTCAGTGTGATCTTCGTTTGCGTATGTGCTTTCCATTATGACGGCGTCTAAGTCTCCGTAATCCATTTTTGCACCTGCCAGAAGCTTAGTGTCAGTTATATTGAAGTCTCCAGTGTAAAGAAGCCTTCTCCCTTCAGCCTCAATTAGCACCTGTGCACTTCCAGGTATATGGCCAGCGTTGCGAAGTTGGAATTTTAAATCTCCTATCGACTCCTCAAATCCGAAATCCAAATGCTTAATGCTTCTCATTAAAGTTCTAAGTTCAAGATATTCGTATGGGAGATAATAGCTGGAGAGGTGGATGAAGTCTGAGATTAGGAGCTGAGCTAGCTCCGCCGTCAGTCTGTTTGTGTAAACTGGCTTTTTCCCCTGAATGAAGAATATGGGTATTGCTCCTGAATGGTCAAGGTGGCTGTGTCCTAAAATTACAGCGTCAACTTCTTTCGGCGGCACATGCATTGGGAAGCCAGGTTCATGGTTCAGCATTACTCCATAGTCTAACAAAACATGGGTTTTCCCAGCTTTAACAGAGATGGCTGACCTGCCAACCTCACGGGTTCCACCTAGAAACTTAATTTGTAATGGGCTCATTTTTACAACCGTTTAACTCAGTAATCATTTTTAAATCTGTTTTAAAAATGTATTGACTTTTCAGCTGAGGCAACTCTTACAAGCCCCCTTTTAATGGCCTTTAAGACCTCTTCCAACTCCATAGAAGCCTGAATTTCAGTGTAAACGCTCCAAAGCTCCTCTAACCGGTGGGCGTCGCTTCCAGCCACGCCCGGCAGCCGCATGGCTCTTGCAAGTTTTTCAGCTAAACTGTTAAGGTGTGGCGGGCATCCTCCATTCAAAATCTCAACTGCGTCGAAATCGTAGTTTTTAGCTGCATCTCCAAGGCCGAAGGCTCTGTAGGGGTGGGCTACAACAGCTAAGCCTCCCTTATCACGGGTAAAACTTATAACGTCTTCCACAATCCAGGGCTGAGGAGGAACCTCTGAAACTCCTAAGAGAAGAATATCTCCCTTAGAAGTGCTGACCTCGATTCCTGGAATTATTAAAACATCCTCATATGCAGAGGCAAGCTCCCTAACTTTGTAATAGCCCTTAACAGTGTTGTGGTCTGTTATGGCAACAGCCTTAATATACGGGTGGGAATAAAGCTTGTCCACAAGGACTTTCGGATGTATTGAAGCGTCTGAAGAAAAAATTGTGTGTACGTGTAGATCAGCAAGGATCAAGCTGGTTCAACCCTTTTCAGCTTTTTCCAAAAATCTTTAAGCTCCTCAATCCATTCTCCTTTAATGTCGAAAAATTTAAAAAAGGCGCCTTTTGCCTTGCATGCCTCTTCACATGCTTTTAAGATTTCATCTCCCCAGTTTTCGCTGTCTTTGATTAGCACCACATTTTTGTATTCTCCTCGTTTTATGTAGTTTTCCACCTGGGCTGCCACGTACTTGACGGTTTCCATATCTGTTGGAAGGGCTGTTTCATGTTGTGAAAGGGGGTAAATCTCATCAACTTCTA
>JBBITX010000039.1:6970-11609 GCA_037440545.1 Candidatus Bathyarchaeota archaeon | reverse complement strand
TTTCCTTTCTCCTCTGCCTCCTTTTAAACTTTTAAAGAATAAGTGTTCAAGCCTGTCTTTGTCCTTTAATATTCCTTCATACATCCTCCTCATTACAACACTGTTCACTAATAGAATTTCACAAACCAAACAGCAAAGAAAATTCATAAAGTTCAGTTTAATCGCAAATTGAGGGGGGATCCCGCTAAACCATAAATAATTAACCTACCACTTTTGACTCAAAGGTAACCGTTTACTGTTAAATCTTTAATGGAGGTATGCAACTGTTTGAAAATGAAAACAATGTCAAGTGTTTTAAGGAGGCTTTTTCTCCTTCAGCTGGTTTTCCGGATATACTTTGTTCGCTATTTTCCTATAAATTCCGTATGCTGGCAGGATATTTATTAACGCTTGCGAAACGTTGAATGCCGCTATAGGCGCCAGAAGCCCAGCTGCAACTGCAGGGGGCATCCTATAGAAGATGGGCAGAAGATAATAGTTTGCCACAGTCATGGCGAGAACCCTTGCTAGTGTTGCTTTAACCGTGTCAACTGTAAAGTTTTTTCTGAAGGCTGCGTAGCCAACTATGGTTGCCAGTTCCGCTGCCAACTTAAAGATTCCTCCTGAAATGTTCCCTCTAAAAAATATTATTGAACATCCGATTAGGCAAGTGTAGATGGAGCTTAGCGTTCCGCATAGGAAAAGGCTTATCATCATAGGTATTCCTGTGAAGTCCCAGCTTATTTTCGGATATAATGGAAAAGCTATGTCGAAGGGTAATCCAGGCTGATATTCAAGCATCGCGGACAACGCGCCTAAAATGCTTGCTACAGCTACTTCGCGAACTCCAATTCTGCGCCCCGATCGCCTATTAAACATAAAATGTTGTTTAAAACAGCTTATATTTAAATTTTAGCTAATTTATTTTAATTTTTTCACTAAATTATAATTGACATTTTAAGTCATTATTTTCGCTGTTTCAACCAATTTTTTCAGCAGTTCAGCGTTTTTAGCTTGAAGCACACGGGACCTTCCAACTTCATAAATGGTGAGGAGGCCGCTTTTCTCAAGAACCTTTACATGACGGTAAACAGCTGCATAATCCTTCCTTAAAATCTTCGCCACAGCCTTAATATGGAGAGGCCTGTCACTTTCATTAACAAGCATGACTATTTTGAACCTAACAGGATTTCCAATTGCCTCGAATACTTTTGAAACCTTGCTAATTTCACTTTCATCTAACATATTAGCACACAATATTATGTTATGTTATCATTTAATTTATGACATTTTCGCAAGTTAGTTAGCAAAAACTTACAAGACTATGTCCACTCTTCCCAGCAAAAGCGAAACCCTAAAGTCAAGTTTAGGCTGCAGGCTGATAATCTGCGAGGCTATAGTTATGGGAAGGGCTTATTAGAAATTTTAAGCCTAGCACAAGTTTACATCCTAACATCATTAAATCTTCCCAGAACTGCATAAAATGATTTAAATATTAAACTGTTAGATTTTCTAGTTCAAGGATGGTTAACATTGCCCCTGCCAAAATTTAGGTTTAGCAGAAGCGTTTTTATTTTGATTGTGGGTTTCTGCATAATTTTCGTACACTATGCAACTAGATATGGCTACGGCATTTTGCTTCCTGAAATGCTGCCTTCACTGAAAATTTCAAATCTTGAGGCTGGCGTAATTTATACAGCCTACTTTGCCAGCTACACTTTAATAACTCCCTTTCTCGGCATAATGGCGGATAAGTTTGATGCAAGGAAAATAATTGCAATTTTTCTAGTCATATTGGGCATTGGCACATTCCTAATGGGTTTATCTAACACGCTTGTTGAGGCAAGCTTGTTTTTTGCGTTATCAGGCATTGGCTGTGCAGCCTGCTGGGTTCCAATTGTCACTGTGACCCAGAGGTGGTTTAAGAAGAAAGCTCTAGCAGTCGCAATCATCAACGTAGGTGCACCCCTCGGATTCGCCGTAGACGGCGTTATCATGCCATTAATAATAAAGGCTGGAGGTTGGAGGTTAGGATGGCGCGTGTTAAGCGCTTCAAGTTTTCTCCTTGCACCTATAAGCTGGCTTTCAATAAAGAGTTTTCCAGAAAACCATCCTCCAAAAAGAGGAGGTGAAAAGGCTTCAAGCAGTTCTTTTAAACGCGAGATATTCAACGTAATCCGCGACGTTAGGTTTTGGCTTATAAGCATTTCCTACATGCTTGTCGGTTTCTACATAATGATCCCATTCACCTTCCTCAGCACATATGCAAGCCAAGAAATAGCCCTACCATACGCCTATTCAACAGCGCTTGTAAGCATTATAGCCATAGGAGCCATACCTGGAATGCTCACTTTATCAACACTTTCAGAGTCGATGGGAAGGTTTAAAGTCCTAATGCTTTGCGGATTCATATCAATAATAGGCTTGCTGGGAAAGGCTTTTGCATCAGATTTTCTCTACCTAGCTATTTCAGCAATTGTATATGGAGTGGCATACGGACCTATATGGGCGCTTTACGCTGCCTACATCTCTGATGTTTTCTCCATGGAACGCGCAGGCATGGTGCTAGGTTTAACAAGCATACTCTTCGGAGCTGGATGTCTACTTTCCCCTCCCTTAGCAGGCTGGATGGCTGATACAACCCACACATACAGATTATCCTTCATATTTGCCGCAGCCGCAGCGGCTCTATCAATGCTTTTCCTTTTACCAATGCGCAAAAAATGAATCCCTCCCTTACTAAAAAGACACAATAATCAAAAAGCAAAATCTACCCATACTTAGAAGGTTTTAAAGCATGGCTTTCATTAAACACCTGGGCATATGCCGATTTTTGATATATGCTGGTCTTTGATATGTATCTGGCTTTGAAATAAAGGATTTATTAAGTCTTGCTACATTAAATGTATGTAAGTGTAACAAAAAAACAGTTTAACACAAACACAAAAATGGTGAGAAAATGAAACGTCCGTTCACCTCAAATTGGCTCATATACAAATGCTGCACTCCCACAAATAATTCATATATGGAAAGCGAAAAGAAAGCTTATGCAAGCCTAAAATCACATACACCCCAAATTGGAACCTTCATTTACGCCACCACAGAAAATTCTAAAGTGAAAATCGAGGGGTTTAACAGGCTTCTTCTAGAGGTTGTGGACGAGGTTTTCTCAATGCTTGGAGAATCTGCCAAAAAAGTTGTATACAAACACTTGGAAAAGAAGTTTAAGATAAGAAGAGAGGATATCCCGAACAAAATTTGGATGTTCAGCCATGCAGTTGAAAAACTCTTCGGGGCAGGGGCAAGGCTCATAGAAATAAACATCATGAGAAGGCTTTACGAGAAAATAGACGACAACTTCACATATTACCCTGAAAGAGAAGACGTAGCCTTCGCGGAATACATCTCAGCATTGAGAAGACATTATGACCACAGGTTATAAGTCAAAGCTAAAGCCTGCATTTAAAGTAAAACAAAAAAACCAAAATATACAAGGACCCACAAAATGATCAGGTAAGCCTATTCAATAAACAACGACCGAAATGGCAAGCTACCACCTTCAACATTAATCGCAGAGTAATCGAAGGGAGAGGGCAGACGAAAAGACCCATCAAAATGGTATAGACGAAGCCCCCCTATAGCAAAGGGAGGCAGACAAACTGCCATCTTAAAATTATCTTCATTCAATTATATGGAACTGAAATAAAATTAGCAAACTCAATTAGGGCTAAAATTCGGAGAAAAAGGGCTAATGGATTATAGCCAGCTGTTAGAAGAGAATGGCTAAACCGACCGCTATTAATACAGCTCCGGCCAATATTAAGGCTAAAGGGACTATAAAAGGAAGTAAAAGTAAGCCAAGTAGCAAGAGAGCTCCAACCATAAACGCTGGAATCAGTAGAAGCACTATGAGAATTCGTATCAAAAGCCATAAGAACCTTAGCAAAATCACTTTTTCTCAACCTCCTCTTTCAAGTACTCTTTCAAGGCTGCCTCAACAACCTGGGTCAGCTTAAGTCCTTTCCTAGCAGCATAAACCTTAACATCACGCCAAAGCTTATCGGCAAGGATTATAGTGGTTTTAATAGTTCTCTCAACCTTCTCGGCAACATCCTCAGCCATTTCTCCAGCACCACAGAAAAACAGAAAAACAGAAACCCCTAATAAATCTTACGTGAAAACCTTTTTAACACGTTAATTGGTTAGAACTTACCGTACATTTTCCGTTGTATTTCTCATCGGATAATTGTCTGATGCTACTTTTCCCTTTCTACCACAAAGGCGATTTTTACAACTGCCCTATATTCTACAATTTTGTTGTTCTCTACTTTGGCAGTGCACCGTTTAATATGCATGCCCCTTATGTTCCTCACGGTTTTTGCAGCTTCTTTCAAAGCATTTTCCGCAGCCTCGTTCCATCCTTTAGGCGATGTACCTATTACCTCTATTACTTTAACCACTACCATTTTCTTTCACCAAATAATGTAGACCTAATCTAAACTTGAACTTTTCGCATTTCAAAGGCAGGCTGTTATAGCAAATAAAGAAGCCTAAACTTTGGCTTCTGGGAAAATTCATTTTCTAAAGATTCAGCTATGTCAAAATTATTCTAGCTCTTAATCTTTTTTATAAGCCAGACCATTTTCTTTGCAAAGTTCCT
>JBBITX010000039.1:0-6870 GCA_037440545.1 Candidatus Bathyarchaeota archaeon | reverse complement strand
TATTCTAGCTCTTAATCTTTTTTATAAGCCAGACCATTTTCTTTGCAAAGTTCCTAGCTGTTGCTAAACCTTCCTCATCCCTTAATACTTCGCCTTTCTCCCTTCCGAAAGCTATGTTCCAATATGTAGATCCTGGGACAATCATGCCTTGATGAATAAAGAAGAACAAAAGTTGGGCAAAAGTAAAGTTTTGACCTGCCCTCCTAGCTACAACAATCGGCCCGCCAACCTTATTCTCAAACACCCTTCCCTTGGCGATGGAAAGGAATCCAGCTCTATTCACTAATGCCGTAATTTGAGGTGCAGCTGACCCGAAATAAACAGGGGAAGCCAGTATAATCCCGTCAGCCTCCACCATTCTGTCAAAAATCTCTTTGAAATCATCCTTTATGTGGCATTCACCTTTCTCTCTGCAAGAGAAACATGCATCACATGGCCTAACATTCCTTTCAGCCAGTCTTATAAGCTCTGTCTTTGCTCCTTCAGCTTCAGCGGCCTTTAACGCTTCATTAACTATTATTTCAGTGTTTCCTCCAACTCTCGGACTTCCTACAATCCCGACGATTCGAATCAAAACAGCCACCAAATTGAGGGTGAACGCCTTTATTATTTAATTTTTGTCCTTGTCGAAAGTCCAATTTAAAGGTTCATCTCAGCATTCGTTAACATTTAAGTTACAAAGTAGAGAAACCGGCCTACTTTGAAATTTTAGATGCCTACTTTTCTACACCCATACTTTTCGTAGAAAACTATTTCTTTTAAGTCTAATCTCGGTTTTCCTCCGTATCTTTTAGTGGTTTCAGGAACTTCTGGCACTTTTTCAGGATACCCCAGCGTTATTACTCCTATAATATCAATTTCCTCCGGAATTTCCAATATTTTTCTAAGTTTGCTTTTGTCAAACATTGAAAGCCAGCACGTTCCTAATCCAAGCGCATATGCAGCAAGCATCAAGTTTTGGACCGCTGCTCCTGCAGCGTACTTGTATGTTTCTCCTCCTCCCACATGGGGACCTGTCTTCCCCGGATCAGCACACACAACTATATGAACTGGAGCTCCGCAGATCCACGCAGTTTCATATTTGGAGAAACCTGTTTTGAAGGGTTCCTTCTGCATTTCAATCGTCAACTTTCTATTCTCTTCCACAAGCTCCTGAATTTGCTTTCTTACCATCTCATCCTTCACCACTATAAACTGCCAAGGTTGAAGGTTGGCAGGTGATGGAGCCCAATGGGCTGCCTCCAAAACCATATTTATACTCTCTTCTGGAACAGGCTTATGCAGATAACGCCTCACCGTTCGTCGACTTTTTATGGCTTCAATGATGATGTTCGACATCTTCAGATAATCTCCTAAAAGTTTAATTATTTATAATCTTCGAGAAAATGCCCATGCATTTAAAACCACACCTTCTTAAAACAACCTTTTATGGGTGGAGGGAAAAATCCCACAGCAATTCTTAACGCACTATTTTTAATCGATGACAACTTCACCGTTTTTTCCTAATTATCCTAACTTTAGGCGATACAGCCTTAGAATTTGGTTTTTATTCCTTTTGAAGTTCTGGGAGAATCTTTTCAAAGAAGTCTAGGACTTCGGGATTTATTAAAGAGTCTCTGTTTGGAACAGGTTTTCCGTTTATTATATTTGATACTGCAATTTCAACTTTTTTCATGTTGAAAGTGTAGGGTATGTCTGGAACTTCAATTATTAATGCGGGGACATGCCTCGGCGAGGCTTCTTCACGGAGGGATTTTCTTATTTTATTTTTCAGGTCTTCTGTCAATTTAAAGCCTTGAGAAAGTTTAACGAATAGGATGACTCTCTGATCTCCTTTCCAGTTTTGTCCAACGGCTAGGCTATCGGCAACTTCAGGTATTTTCTCCACTATTTGATATATTTCAGATGTCCCTATACGCACTCCTGAGGGTTTCAAAACAGCGTCTGACCGTCCGAGAAAGGTTATTCCTCGGGTGTCGCTGTGGAAGATGACGTAATCGCCGTGCCTCCAAACTTTCTTGTCTGGGTAAAACCTGAAATATGCATCTAAGTATTTTTCGTTGTCTGGATCGTTCCAAAAGTAAAGAGGCATTGAAGGTGCCGGCGCCTCACAGACAAGTTCACCCTGCTCGTCCAAAACTGGGTTTCCCTTTTCATCATACGCATTTATCTTCATACCTAAACCTGGCGCTTGAAGTTCCCCGGCATGTACAGGAAGGGTTGGAGTTCCAATGGCGAAACAACCATTAATGTCTGTGCCTCCAGATATGGAGTTAAAATGCAAATCTTCTTTAATTTTACAGTAAACCCATTCGAAGCCTTCTGCGGATAGGGGAGAACCTGTCTGTGATATTTCACGAAGCGACGAGAGGTTGTAATGTTTTCCAGGCTCAGCGTTAACGCTTTTAAGGCTGTAAATGTAGCTTGCGCTACATCCGAAAATGGTTATTCCCTCCTCCTCTACCAACTTCCACATAGTACGCCAATCAGGATAGTTGGGATTGCCATCATACAGCACTATAGTTGCCCCAACAGCCAAGGAACTCATTAGCCAGTTCCACATCATCCAGCTTGGAGATGTGATATAAGTGATCTTATCTTCACGCTTTAAATCTGTGTGAAGTATAAGCTCTTTTAATTGGTTAATTAGAACGCCGGCGCAGCTTTGAACCATGCACTTTGGCTTACCAGTGGTTCCAGAGGAGAACATTATATATAGGGGATGGTTTGAAGATACCTGCTCAAATTGAAATTCTCCCAAAACTCCTGAGGATAAAAATTCGTTATAGTCCATGGAGTTTGGAATATTATTTATATTGGGTTTTTCATTTACATATGGAACTATTATAACTTTTTTCAACGAGTTTATTCCCTTGGCAATTTTCTCAACGTTGTTTAAGGTGTTAAAAGCTTTTCCTTTATACCAATATCCATCGACGGAGAATAAGACTTTAGGTTCTATTTGGCCTAGGCGGTCCACCACAGCCTGAGTGCCAAGCTCTGTACCGCAAGAAGACCATGTTGCACCTATACTTGTAGCTGCAAGCATGGCGATACACGTTTCCATAATGTTTGGCATGTAGGCGCAAACCCTGTCTCCCGGGCGCACTCCGACACTTCGTAAAGAATTTGCTAAACGTGCAACAGAGTCGTACAATTCAGCATAAGTTATTTTTGCGTAGTTTATGGTTTCCCCTCTAAATATGAGGGCTACATGATTGTCTCTATACCTTAATAGGTTTTCAGCGAAGTTTAATAGTGCACCTGTAAACCATCTTGCACCTGGAAATTTGCCAAGGTCGTCAACCACCTTACTGTACATTCGAGAAGCTTTTATGTCAGTATATTCCCAAACTGCCTTCCAAAAATCAGGAATGTTTTCTACTGACCAATCATACAATTGAAAATAAGAAAAGGGGGTGTGAGGATCTATTTCAAGCCCATATTTCTCGTTGACAAAGTTGATGAAACGCGTCATGTTAGCGTTTTTCAAACATTCATCTGAAGGTTGCCATAACAGCTTTCCCATAATCCTTCTACCTACAGCGGAAATCTGCGTTTACTTAAATTTTTAGCTTTAGCCGCATTTTCCAATCTAAGCCCAAGCAGTTACTCCGCCGTCTATGAATAATATTTGTCCAGTCACGAAGTTTGAAGCGTCAGAGGCGAAGTAAACTATTGCTCCTATCAAGTCGTCTGGATATCCCCATCTTCCCAAGAGTATCCGGGACTTCATGGATTTTGAAAGTTCAGGGTCTGCCATTATGTGGGCTGTTAAGGGTGTGGCTATAACTGTTGGAGCTATGGCGTTAACCTGAATGTTAAATTTAGCCCATTCACATGCCAGCTGTTTTGTTAGTGCGATAACGGCTCCCTTGCTTGTACAGTATGCTGCATAGTTTCTAGGCAACCCATACATTCCTCTAACGGAGGATATGTTGATTATTTTCCCCCTCCTCTGGTTTATCATTACTTTGCCAACTTCCCTGCATGTGAGAAAAACTCCAGTAACGTTGAGTCCTATTACTTTCTCCCAATCCTCTGTCGGGTAGTCCTCTGCAGGCTTAGGAATGTTCATCCCTGCATATGTAACTAGAATGTCTATTCTTCCAAAGGCGTCAACAGCCTGTTTAACCATGTTCTTAACTTCTTCAGGTTTAGTTACGTCGCAGCGGATTGCAAGCGCTTTACTTCCAATTTTTTCAATTTCCCCTTTAACCCTTTCAAGCTTTTCAACGTCCCTGCCTACGACAGCCACGTTGGCTCCGAAATCTGCCAGTCCAAGGGCTGTGGGCCTGCCTAAACCTCCAGTCCCCCCCGTCACCAATGCAACTTTACCTGTTAAGTCGAAGAGCTTCCTGTAACCCATAGATCCCGTTTTTATACGTTCTTGAAGTACGCGCTCGTATGCTTCAGGAGACTCGAAGGCTTCGCTCAAAATACTTCACCCTTTTCACTGTTTTTTAGGGTAGCCCGCTATGACAAGCATGCTTGCCGTGTTGTTAGTTTCATTAATAAGGTATCTTTTTTCACCTGCAGGAATGTACAGGGTGTCTGTTGGGTTAAGCGTATACCTTGTTCCATCTTCAGCAATAACGGTTAATGTCCCTGATAATACAAAGTATACTTTTTCAAAGTCGTTTGCAGACATCTCAGCCCCCCCACCTGGAAGGAAGTGGGACATGCCAACCCAGAAAGTTTCCACTCCTGTTGTATCCCTGTGTTGAAGTCTTAAGGCAACCATTTTGAAGTGTCCAGCAGCCTCATATGGCTTTGCATCTTTCAACTCAAATTTCTTCATGATCTCCCCACCATTCCATTGGAGTATTCTAATTTTGTCAGATGTACTATTTTAACTTAATCGTATTTTTTAGGCTCTTTGGGCAGACCGAGCATTTCTCTGGCTTGTGCCGGGGTGGCTATTTCCCGATTAAGCTCTTTCGCTATTCTAACTGTTCTTTCAACAAGCTGCGCGTTGCTTTTCGCTAATTCTCCCTTCCTGTAGTATATATTATCCTCAAGTCCCACTCTAACATGCAAACCCATGGCTATCGCTATGGTTGTTAGGGGAAGCTGGAATGGGCCTACACCTATAACGCTTACTATGGACCCTCTTGGAACGTGGGATAACATTGAGATAAGGTTTGCAGGTGTGGGTAGCACACCGCTGGGCGCTCCCATTACAAACTGGATAAGGTAGGGTTTACGTATCAAATCCTTTTCGATAAGGTTGTAGAAAAGCTGGAATTGTCCCTGATGATAAATTTCCAGTTCTGGTTTAATGTTTCTCTCAAGCATGGTCTTAGCGTAAAGCTCTGATTCAGCCCATGAAAATGTCGGAGGCCAAATGCTATCCATGAGAACATCGGTGGGCCTACCTGAAAGTGGAGGCTCCCTCTTCTTTAGGAAGGCTCTCCAAGCTAGAGGCCCAAGGTTTAGGCTTGCAACTTCAGGGTCTGCATCAAGAGATCTCATCCTCTCTTCAGTGGTTAACTTGCCGAGGCCGCCTCCGGTAGTATTATTTATAATAACATCTGGACATAGAGCCCTTATCCTCCTATTTATCTCCCTGTAATGGTCTGGATTAACAGAAGCACTTGCATATCCCTTCTCCGGATCTCTCGCATGGACATGTATAATTGAAGCCCCTGCCTTGTAAGCCTCATAGGCTTGTTGAGCTTGCTCCTCAGGAGTTTCCGGAAGGTTCGGATTTGACTCTTTGCCATGAACCCCTCCTGTTAGGGCGGCAGAAATTATAAGAGGGGGGATTTCAAACTTTCTAAAAATTCTCAAATACTCATTCACATCGTTATAATCCCAGGACAACTTTCACCACCACACTCTATTCAAAACATATTATAATATAAACTTCTCTGAAAAATGTTTAAGTTTCTACTTTGATTTTCCGAATTTCAGTAACCCACGGGTTTTCAGCTGTTCTATAAGCCACTCATCCCTCCGCCTTACGATAGCTTCAACAGATCTGCCTGTATAATCATAAAAGCCTTTACCAGTTTTAATCCCGAGTTCGCGCGACTCAGCCTTCTTTTTTAGGAGGCCTGGAGGTTTAAACCTGTCTCCAAGAGTGTTATAAAGGTAGGTGTAGGCGTAAAAGAAAGTGTCCATGCCTCCAAGATCCACAATCTCTAGGGGTCCCAAAATGGGTAGTCGAAGGCCCAAGGTCATCTTAACAGCTGTGTCAATGTCCTCAGCTGTTGCCAAACCTTCTTCCAACATTGTTATGGCCTCAATCACCAATGCAGCTTGAAGCCTAACCCCTAAAAAGCCTGGAGAATCCTTGCATACGACTGGAACCTTGCCTAGGGAAATCATAAAATTCCTTGCAATATTCACAGTTTCATCTGACGTTTTCCTACCCCTTACTATCTCCACAAGAGGCATCAAGTACGGCGGGTTCCACCAATGCGTTCCCACAACTTTGTCCTGCCTCAAAGTTGCCGAGGCTATTTCGGTTATGCTGAAGGAAGACGTATTCGAAGCAAGTATTGCATGCTTCGGACAATATTCATCAAGCCTCTTGAAAAGATCCTTCTTAACACTCATGTCCTCAGTTACAGCCTCTATTACGAAGTCAGCCTCTTTAACAGCTTCCGCTAAGTCTGTCTCGCACTTAATCCTTGACAAGGCTTCAGAAGCCTCTTCACCTGAAATTATCCCCTTATCCGTCAAAACTTTCAAGTTTAACTTTATCTCGTCTAACGCCTGATGAAGAAGCTCTGGTCTCCTACGAAAAAGGCTTGTTTCACACCCAGCCTGAGCACATACTTGGGCAATGCCATGACCCATAATCCCTGCGCCAATTACAGCGACTTTACGTACATTTTCACCATTCATACATACACACCAAGC
>JBBITX010000038.1:0-11867 GCA_037440545.1 Candidatus Bathyarchaeota archaeon | reverse complement strand
CCTACAACCTACTGCCACAATCATTCCCACTTGATGCAATCTCATGGGATGACTGCAGCTTTCAGTTGCAGTGGCCGTTACCTGTGTTTCCATCCAAGCGTGCTTCTCAACTTTGGCATCCTCTTTTATTGGATTCTAGGGATTTAAATCATTTGCACATTCTTAAGCTTTGAAAATTTTGCGTTTCATTTTGTTTTTGACTTTTACAATTAAACTTTGCAACATAAATGGCCGCATTTGTAATTTCCTACATTGTTATTTAAATACAGCGGAGTTTATCTGAATGGAGTTTACGGCTTTATTTACCTTTTTTCCCTTTTTTAAATCCTAAAAGTTTAAGCTGCCTTTTTAGGTGTTTATTCGTTATTGGATTGAGGTAAAGAACGGCATGAACAGGGATGAAAAGTTTGAAGAGGATCTGAATTTTTTACTCTCTCTACTCCTTCAGAGTCTGGATTCAGAGGCTAAGAATAAGCTTTGCAGGATTAGAGATAGGCTTGTGGAGTTACATAAGGAAAACATTGTTAAAATTAATCATTCAGTTATGGAAATTGTCTGTGCAAAATACCTTATTGAAAGAGGCTACGACGTAATGGTTGAGAGGCCATTGGACGGAGGATTAACCTGTGACTTGTTCGCCGTCAAAGGTTATGGAAGCCTCATTGTAGAGATCGAAACTGGCTTTGTGCCTCCGGAACACGCTATTGACCCATCTACCTATCTAGCTGCACGAATAGCTAGCAAAATTATTCGCTATAGCCAATTTGCCGGGAAATTTGCGTTAGGTTTTCCTCCCTATTATGTTATCCAGTTTCCCCAAATCTTTGCCCAGAGTCCCAGAATGAGGAAAGAACATGACTTATTGAAGATTAAGGCCTTATGCGACAGGTACTATCGTAACCCTCCCGTAAGCCTAACTGAGATAAAAAATGCAAGAGTCCACACCATATACGTTATAGATGTTGATGGAATGGCTGTACAGGAAGTTGACTCGGAATTTTACATTAAGAAGTTAAATTGAATGTTAATTTAATGTTGATGAAACTGAAAATTTCGAAGCTGAAACATGAGGGATCTATGAATTCTTTGAATAAAATTTTAAAGGTATGTGCAGCCCCTTAATAGGTCAGGTAAAGCTGAATGGAAGATATTTCCAGATGATTTATATAATTGCAGGTTGTTTTTTGGGGAAAAGACATCGTTATAGGGGTATGTGGAGTGAAAAAGGTTAACCATGTTTTTGAGTTGATAGGGGAGACTCCAATGGTTAGAATTAACAATGTGAATCCAAACCCTAATGTCGAAATTTATGCCAAGCTAGAATGGTTTAACCCTATGGGTTCTTTAAAAGACAGAATCGCTTTAAGGATGATAGAAAAGGCTGAGAAAGAGGGAAAGTTGACTAAAGACAAAATAATTTTGGAGGCAACTTCTGGAAATACAGGGATAAGCCTTGCTTGGGTTGCAGCTTTGAAGGGCTATAAATGCACAATTGTTATGCCAGAATTTGTTTCCATGGAAAGAAAGAAAATACTGAAGACGTTAGGAGCGGAATTAGTTTTCGTCAAAAGTGAGGCGGAGCTAGTTGCCAAAGCAAGAGAGATGGCGAAAAACCCGAAGTACTTTATGACCGATCAGTGTGCCAATGAAGAGAATTGGAAGGCGCATTATCAAACTACAGGTGTGGAAATCTGGAATCAGACCGATGGAAAAATAACCCACTTCGTTGCGGGCATTGGAACTTCAGGAACACTCATGGGTGTTGCCAGAAAACTGAAAGAGTATAATCCAAACATCCAAATAGTGGCAGTTCAACCCTCTCGCCCAGGCAATAAACAGCAAGGACTACTGAACCTAGAGGAATTTCGCCCAGAAATCTTTAACCCAGAAATGGTGGACGAAATGATTATGGTAAGCGATGAAGAGGCATTCGAAACTGCTCGGGATCTATTCCTAAAAGAAGGACTATTCGTAGGGATTTCTTCAGGATCATCAATGTACGGAGCTATTAAAAAAGCTAGAGAAATAGAAAAGGGACTAATCGTAACTCTGTTTGGAGATCACGGTTTCAAATACTTAAGCACAGAACTTTTCAGCTAGCGCTAGTAAAACGAACGGCTCTAGGAAGACTCCCAAACGGAAAAGGAGGTAAAGAAAAATCATCATAATTCACAATGGCCTTAGACTGGCTGAAAAGGTTATCCATTTCATAACATACATTAATGGAATAAAATCCTTAAAAGAAGAAATAGCCTTGAAATTAATGATTAACTTTCAAAATTAATGGGTAAATCTCTTTTTCAACGTATTCAAAATATTTGTCTCTGTCTGTAATGTTAAATATTGTTATAGAAGCGTCTCTTGTCACGCCCACAACGTAGCCATATTCTCTTGCTCTTGCAACGACATACCATAAATCGCCGTGTTTACAGTATTCTTCGAAAAGTGAAGTGTTTATTAAGTCTGGCCCGTATAGTGAAAGTTTATTCACGTTTGGAATATCAACGTTGTCGAAGAAAGTGATTTTTGTGTCTTCAGGGTTTTTTAAGTGGAAATCTCTTAGAACTTCAGGAGGGATTCTTGCCTCCACTATTCCGCCTATTCTCCCGTAAAGGATTTCACTTAGTTTGTTGGCTACGAAGTTTGCTAGGCGTTTCTTCTCTACAACAGATAATAATATTGAATTGTTCCGTTGGGCAAAGCTAAATGCTGCCTCTAAAGTTCGGGGCATGGGCGCAAATTTACCTCTATGGAAAATGTGGATGGCGTAGTCATGTGCGTAAACACCTCGTATCTCCTTCTCCCTTTGCAGTAGCCCTGCAACTTCAGTAACGAGCGTAAACTTGCAGTCTCCCTCTTCATAAAGTTCTTCGCTGTGATAGCCATCAAGCTTTGAAGCAATTTCAGCTAATGAAATGGGTTGGAAAATTCTGAAAACCTTACCTGCAACAACCATCCCTTTTCACCAGCATCTAATATGGATGGCATGAAACTAAAAATTTACGCTGACCCAATTAACGCTTATTTCTCCCTTCATATTTCGTTATGGAATGCTTGTTTTTCTAATGCTCACTGTAACTGTTTAATAAGAGTTTTTAACCACTATTTAATACTGCTAAGAGAGGAATAGAGACTTAAATGCTGATTCAAGAGGTGATCTTAGAAAACTTCATGAGCTATGAGTATGCTAGAGTACCTTTTAAACCTGGCATAAACGTCGTCTGCGGACCGAACGGCGCTGGGAAATCCTCACTGCTGTTGGCTATTTCTGTGGCTTTAGGCCAGTCTTACACTGAACGTTCCAGAAAGCTTAGCGATCTTATTCGATGGGGTAAGGATCAGGCCCGCGTTACCCTTATATTGGATAATGCCAAAAGAAATGGAAAAAGGCCTGTTCCAAAATTTAGTAAAGATCAAATTTTTCTCACTAGGGTTTTAAGGCGAGATGGCAAGTACTGGTTTGAACTTGAAAACCGAGCTGCCTCAAAACAGGATGTAGAGAGGCTTCTAGACAAGCTGGGCGTTGAACCTGACAACATGTTAATAATCATGCATCAGAACATGGTGGAACAGTTCACCGTGCTTTCTCCACAAGAAAAGCTAAAAATGGTTGAGGCAGCAGTTGGGCTTGAACCCTACCGTGAAAACGTTCTTCAAGCCCAGAAAAAGTTAACTCGAATCCTAAGCCAAGAAGAATCTGTAAACAAGCTTTTAGAGTCAGCTGAGCAGACGCTTAACTACTGGAGAGAGCAATACGACAAATTTCAAGAGAAGAAGCAACTGTTGGCGAAAAGGAGATTCTTAGAGAGGGAGTTAGCTTGGGCAGAGGTGGAGCGCAGGGAAAAAACCCTTAAAGAGATGAGGGAAAAACATGAAAAAGAGCTAACCCAGCTGGAGGAGATTGTAAAGGAAGCTGAAATAGCATCCCAAAAACTCAAAACCCATAAGGAAGAGCTTGAAAGTTTAAAGAGTGAATGGAGGAAAATTCTTGACGAGCTCATAAGCCTTGAAAGGGAAAAGGCTGGAAGCCAATCAACAATAAACATCTGTGAACAACTTCTGAAGGACTTAGCCACGCTTGGAGGAGAATTCAACGGCTTTAAACCGCAACTAAGCCTTTTCAAAGCTGAAACCCTTAAAGGGGTTATCCAAAACATGAAACAGAAACTTCCAAAGCTCAACTTTGAAATTGATGAAATCCGTAGGAAATGGAGAGCTTTAGAGGGTGAAATTGAAAAGGTTGAAGGCCATGTTCTGGACAGCCATGTTAAACTTGCCCTTCTTGAATACCGTGGAGAAAACATTAAAGAAAACATTGAAAATTTATATGCAGAATTAAAGCAAGTTGAGGCCTCCCTACAGTCGGCAATTATGAAGGCTGAAGAGACTGGACCTAGAATAGCCGTAGTGAAAACAGTTGGTGAAATCTTGGAAGAGCTGCGTGTAACAGACGGATATTTAGCTGCTTTATCAGGGGTTTCAGAAGATGTTGAACGCATGTACGAGTCCTACTCAAAGCTTTACCTGGAACTTAAAGAAAAGGCCCTATTAGTCGCTGAAAACCGTGAAAAGGCCATGGAGGAGGTTAAAACACGACTCCAAGCTTGGCTTACAGTTATAAAAAGCCTATTAAATCGGGTAAGCCTTGAATACCAGAAGATTTTAAGTCAGGCGCAAGCTGTAGGAGAGGTTAAACTTATAAATGAACATGACATAGATGCAGCTGGACTTGAAATTCTTGTAGGGTTTAAAGGAGGCAAACCTGTCCCGTTAAACGCATACACACAGAGTGGAGGGGAAAGGACAACATCTACAATGAGTTTTCTACTTGCCTTACAGCAGCATGTACGTTCACCCTTCCGAGCTGTAGACGAGTACGATGTACATATGGACCCGAAAAACCGAGAGTTAATGTCTCAAATGTTAGTTTCTGCTGTTAAAAACGCAAACGCCCAGTATGTCGTGATAACGCCAAGCCAGCTGACATTTGGTGAGGGTCAGGTTAACATAATAACCGTCCAGAACGTTGAGGGGAAATCAATAGTTAAAGAGGTTGCATAATGCAGTCTAGAAAGATAGTAGTTAAAAATGGAAGGGAAAAGCTTCAGAGAGTTATTGAAATGTGCAAATCAATTGAAGATCGTTCATTAGACCCATTTCTAATAGATGTTGATGAGATAATCAGAATTGTAAGGGAGTATTTTCCAAACTGGAATAAGCCTGAAGACCTATGCTTAGATGCAGAAGCGGTGAACCGCCTTGCCTCAGTTATAAAACTTCAAAGCGAATGGGTTAAGCAGCGTTCAACATCTCTCTACACAGACCCATTCCTGCTTGAAGAAAAGATCAGGCGTATGGATAAAGAAATTATTCTTGAAATTTTCTTAAAGGCTTGGCATCCAATAGTTGAACAGGAGCAAATTTCCATCATCAGCCTGAAAGAAGCTCTCAATTACTGGGAAAGCCTTACACCTATAAAAGAGCGCTGGAAGGACTATCCCATTCCTGAAGCCATGGGCGGCTACGTAACCCGGGAAGAACTAATACAGCAGAGAATAATGGAGGAGAAAGCCTTCACCGAAGAACTGGAAAACCTTTGGAAAAAATTGAAAAACCTAGTAGAGGAAAAGGGCGAGAATGGAAAGATTAAATATTGGGATTTTATAGAAGCAGAAACGTATCTGGAAACTATTCAAAAAGCCTTTATGGCCAGCTTCCTAATTACTTATGGATACGCAACCGTTGAAATCAACCAGTTTGAGGATGAAATCTACATTAAACCATACGAGAAACAGTTGAAAAGAAAAGCTGGAAAACAACTTGTTTCCATTCCAATAGCTGTAACATATGAAGACTGGATTAAATGGAAGGCTGGAGAACGTAAATGAGCAAAGGAAAAGCCTACTATGCAAGCAAAATAAAAAGGGCAGTTCACCTTCTATTCTACCGGAGACACAAAAAGCCAGGGGTGAAAGGATGGGAGCTCCGCAAATCCCTAGGATCAGACTACCCTAAAGTCTTAAACCTCCTAGACGAGCATTTAAAAGCCTTAGATCTGCAAGTTAAAACCGTTTTCGAAGAGGGTAAGCCTATTGAAAAACCAACATTGGAACAGTTAGACAGAGCTAGATTCTACATCACGCTTAGGGGTGAACTTACAACTAAAGAGGTTAAAATGATCGGTTGGAGAATAGACGACCTAGCTGGATTAGCCACAACAATAGCCTACATAATATCAAGAAATGGGAAAGCTCCCCGCAAAGAAGTGGAGGAACTACTGCAAGAAAAGCTGCCTGGATGGAAAGTTGGCCTAAACATAGACAGATATATTCGCTACGGATATCTTACACAAGACGAAAATGAGCAACTTTATTTAGACTGGAGAACAAGAGCGGAAGTAGATCAAAAAGCACTAGTAGACCTTCTACTATCGAAATAGCACAGACAACATTCATATTTAAAATAAGTTCTAAACCGTTTCTTACCCCTTAAGCCTTTAACGAGGTTATAATTAACGGTATAACTGCCGCGTTAAACGAAATTAAGGCGAAAATAGAATGTTACCTTATTAAAACTTTTTTATACTATGCTGACGTTTTGTATTTGGAAGTATCGCCTCATTAGGAAACGTAGGCGTTCAGCATTTCTTCCATTTTTGCCTATTGCGACGCCTTTATCTCTTGGGTGAACTGTTACGACAGCTATTTTTCTCCCGTCAGTCTTTTCAGTTATACGCACCTCTTTAACAGCAGCTGGCTTCAACGCGTTCTTTACAAACTGTACAGGGTCCTCTGAGTGTTCAATTATTTCATGTTTTTTCCCAGTAATTCTTTCTAGGAGCCTAATGTTCCTTCCACCTCTGCCTATGGCTGCGCCCACTTCGCCTTCTTTAACTACGAAAATGACTCGGCCTTGCTCCTCGTCTACAATGCAGTCCTTAACGCTGGCGCCGCTTATACTTTCAAATAAAGCTATATACTTCATCTCTGTACCTGTGAATTTTATGCCACTGCTCATCTGCTTCCTCCTAAGATTCCTCAGACCTCTCGGTTTCTACAAGCCTTAGAATTTCTGAGTCGCCTGGCTCTCTTATAGTTAACGCTGACAGGGGGAAGGGTTTACCGCAAACTGCAGCCAAATCGGTTGAAGCGCCCTTATATACGATCAGCGGCACATTTGAAAGCTTGCAATAGTATTCCAAGTCTCTGCGAATTTCTGTTGGGCAGTTGGAAGCCACAATTATAATTTTAGCCCTTCCAATTTTAGCGCTTTGCAATGCTGAATTTGCGCCAAACAAGACTTTTCCTGTTTTAACAGCTGTGGCGATAGCCCTATTCACGTCTATCACTTTTATGCCTCCCCAGCTCCGCAGTTGTCATGTAAAGCTCAACGAGTCCTGTTCCAACAGGTATTGACTGTCCAACTATAACGTTTTCAGTTACACCCTCTAAAGGATCACTTTCACCCTTAATTGATGCGTCAACAATGTTTGGAACTGTTATCTCGAAGGCTGCCCTAGCTAAAACGCTTGCTTTTTTACCGCTTATGCCGTGTCTTCCAATTTGTTGAACTTCGCCTGTTGCGGTCATTATGTCTGCCACAAGCATGACGTGGCGAACGTCCACGTCTAATCCCTGCTCTTCCAACACGCCTTTAGCTTCACGAATTAAAACGTTTCTAGCAGCCTCTATTCCAAGGGTTTTAGCTATTTCATGAACGTTATTTGTAATAGTGCGCGTTGTATCCACCCCGTATACTTCAAGAACCTTTGGAAGGTTTGATCCATCTGTCCTTATAACCCATTCGCCATGCTCTTCAGTGACTAAAACACGTTTTATCCCCGGAACTCCTTTAATGTAAAACGCCGAAACCTTGTCTAAAAGCCTTTTTAAGGCCTCAGCCTTCTTTGGTTTTATATGTATACGGTTTCCAACTATTTTCACAGTACAGTTTGATATTTTCACCTTTTCTTTAAGTTCCTGTACTGTCACGCCTCTATCATCCATCATAGCCCTATTAAGCTCAACAATGATTTCTCCTCGAACAGTATCCTGATAAATTGCCTGTGAGAGGTCTTCCAAGTTTGTGTAAACAATGTTTCGAGCTATTTTAACAGCTTCTTCCCTGCTCCTCCTATACTTTTCCTCCAGGTATATGACCATTATTGGAGTGGATGGAACTCTCCTAGCGTCAACTATCTCTATGAGGCGGGGTAAACCTAAGGTAACGTTTTGCTCTCTTACACCAGCGTAGTGAAATGTTCTTAATGTCATCTGTGTGCCAGGCTCACCTATAGACTGGGCTGAAACTATTCCAACAGCTTCGCCGGGCTCCATTAATGCCCTCTCGTACTGTTCAACAGTCAGCCTTAAAGCCTGGTCAACCCCTTTCTTGTCAAGTTTAGCTTCAGCCAAGCTTTGCTTAAGTTCGCCTAAAAGTAAAGGTGTAAGCTGGCCTTCAACCTCTTTAAGCTTCTCCTTTATATATTCGGGCGGGGCTGGCTCTCCCTTCTCCATTCCAATCCTAATTTGCTCCACCAGTCGGCTTACATTGACAGCCTTACCATGGTCGCTTTTAGCTGGGTCAACGCCGTCTTCGCCGTATTTAAACTGGATTATATCTCCTGACGAGCTTCTAACAGTTCCATCATATTCTAAGCGGAGATGTTCAAGAGCGTTTATAAGGCGTCTCTGCATGTAACCGCTCTGCTGAGTTCTGACAGCCGTATCCACTAGGCCTTCCCTTCCTCCCATGGCATGGAAGAAAAACTCTATAGAGTCTAATCCGCTCCTGTAGGATGAGTAGACAAATCCCCTTGCCTTGGGACTAGGATCTCCAGTTTTGAAGTGGGGTAATGCTCTACCTAGATATCCCCGCATTATCCTTTTTCCACGCACGGCCTGCTGTCCTACACAAGCGCTCATCTGGCCTATGTTAAGGCTTGAGCCCCTTGCGCCAGTGCGCGTCATCACTATTCCAGCGTTTTCAAGGGTGAAATCTTCATCGGCCACTTTTCCAGATTCATCTCTGGCTTTAGCCAACTCGTTCATGACGTAAATTTCAAATGAATCCTCAAGGGTTTGGCCTGGAAGCCTCTGCAATGTGCCGTCTCTATAGCTTTTAATTAACTCCTCAATTTTCTTCTCAACTCTATCCATTATTTTTGTAATTTTACTTTCAGCTTGGGGTGAAAGTAAAAGCTCGTCGTAAGAGTAGGAGAACCCCCTTATTGTTAAGAAAACCTTCAGCATTCTAGTTACCTTATTTATAAATTCTGATCCTGCATTTGTTCCATAATCTTTTATTATTCTATGGAGAAGGCTTTCAGACTGTTCTGCGCCTATGGATTTTCTGTCAATGACGCCGCATTTAAGTTCCCCGTTTTTAACAACTACGTAAGCGTCGTATGGGCATTCTTCCTTCAAGCATTTGGCGCATCCTCTGCAAATGTTTGCCTTCAAAACGTAGTTTAAATCCCTTGGCAAGAAAAGGCTGAAAATCTGTTTTCCACTCCATAATGGCTGAGGCATCTTAACTATTGGCTCAGGAATAGGTCCCTCGTAATCCCCAGCCATTAAAAGCCTGCAAACTTCCTCCTTAGTTAGATAGTTTGATTTTCTAGTGAAAAGATATGCAGCTGTAATGAAGTCTCTAATGGCGCCTATAATTGGTCCTCCAAACCTGGGAGACAATATTTGATCTTGAACCTGCATTAATAGGCGGGCCTCCGTTTGGGCTTCCTCGCTTTGAGGTATGTGCAGGTTCATTTCATCTCCGTCGAAGTCAGCGTTATATGGTGGACAGACACATAGGTGAAGCCTGAAAGTCTTGTATGGTAGAACTCGAACGTAGTGGGCCATTATGGACATTCTATGGAGGGATGGTTGACGGTTAAATATGGCTATGTCTCCGTTTTTAAGGTGTCTTTCAACAATGAAGCCTGGCTCTAAAGCCTCGGCGATTTTCTGCCTGTCAGCTACAAACTCAAGCCTTATTCTTTTTCCGTCAGGCCTTATAATATAGAGTGCCCCCGGATACTTCTCAGGACCGTTTAAAACTAGCTTCTGCATCTCGTCAATGTTCCATGGAGTGACTTTCTCAGGGACAGAAAGCCTCATGGCAACCTCTATTGGAACGCCTACCTCGTTTATATCAAGGTTTGGATCTGGAGATATAACTGTACGCGCTGAAAAGTCAACTCGTTTACCGGATAGATTGCTTCTAAACCTTCCCTCCTTCCCCTTAAGCCTCTGCGATAGAGTTTTTAAAGCTCTTCCTGATCGATGTCTGGCTGGTGGTATCCCTGAAGCCTCATTATTAAAGTATGTTGTCACATGATATTGAAGAAGCTCTGACAAGTCCTGAATTATAAGAGTTGGGGCTCCAGCGTCCATGTTTTCCTTAAGCCTCTGGTTTATGCGTATTATGTCTACAAGCTTATGTGTCAAATCATCTTCTGAGCGTATACCTGACTCTAATGTTATTGATGGTCGAACATATACCGGTGGAACAGGCAATACTTGAAGAACCATCCATTCTGGACGTGCAATTTGCGGGTCGAACCCTAAAAGCTCTAAATCCTCGTTGGGTATCCGCTCCAGCCTCTCCCGAATCATACTTGGAGTTAGAACTTGAGAGCCGCTTTCAGGAATTTCTTCGCTGAATTTGGTTGGCTTTTCGAAAGTTATCTTGTATTGAACTGCATTGCAGTGGGGACAAGTCCTAGCCCTTATCTCTTGAACTGTCCTTTTGAAAACTTCGTCTGGGACGAGCCCAAGAAGCTGACGGGTTCTATCAATTCTAGCCCTAAACCTCTTAATGGCATCTTCTGATAATAGAAGCCTACCGCAATTTCTACAAGTAGTCCTTAAAAGGTCATATATTATCTTTGAAAATTCTATGTGGATTATTGGAACTGCAAGTTCAATGTGGCCGAAATGGCCTGGACAGCGGACAGCTGTGTTACCGCAAGTTTTACATCTCTGTCTGGGCTCAAGGGTTCCAAGCCTTCCATCCATAAGCCCTGCTGTTATTGGGGCTCCGTCTTCGTCGTAGGTGTCGGGCGTCTGAATTTCAACAACTGAAAGCTTCCTTATTTCTTGAGGGGAGAACAGCCCAAAGCTTATTGTATCCACAACTTTATGGGCAGCTTCTTCAACAGCCATTTTAAGCCCTCTCCTTAAGCTTCAATTTTGGCGCGATACAAAGGCTCATCAACTCTTGAAGTAAAAGTTTAAAGGCATATGAGACAATAACTGGAGAGATCTTCGCCTTATCTTCACATTTCCTGCAAACATACCTTCTCTGTTTAAGGTCGTAGTAGGCTATGTAACCGCAGTTTTCACAAACATATAATGTGTATTTGTCCGACTCCTCCAATAGTCTGTCGCGCAGTAACATGGCGGCGCCGTGTCCAATGAGGCAGTCTCTCTCCATCTCCCCAAACCTTAAGCCTCCACCCCTAGCTCTGCCTTCTGTGGGCTGTCTAGTCAACATTTGCACCTGTCCCCTTGCCCTTGCGTGTATTTTGTCTGCAACCATGTGGTGAAGCTTCTGATAATACACGATTCCCACAAAAATGTCTGCAACAAACTTCTCGCCAGTTACACCGTTATAGAATACTTCCTTTCCAGTGTGGCTGAACCCAAGCTTTATCAATGCCTTCCTAAGCTCTTCAGGCTTCTCGTTTGAGAAGGGCGTGCCATCAACTGGTTTTCCCCTGACGGCTGCAAGTTTTCCTGCTATAGATTCGATGAACTGTCCAATGGTCATTCTTGAGGGGATTGCATGGGGGTTTATTATGACGTCTGGGACGACGCCGTCTTCTGTGAAGGGCATGTCCTCCTGCGGGACAATTAACCCTATTA
>JBBITX010000037.1:0-12071 GCA_037440545.1 Candidatus Bathyarchaeota archaeon | reverse complement strand
AGCGTTTCTAAGCCAACGCTCCGCAAAGGGAAGAGTTCTAAAATTTTCTTCAATATACTTTAAAAGCCTCTTTGCATAAGCTCCTCTAAGAGGTTTCTGTTTGAGGAAACGGTAAATGGTGACTTCACCGCCGTCTTCAACCCTGCCCACAGCGTTCTGAAGGGTTACGAAAGGCTCTATGGCATATACCTCGCCGACTCTAACCTTTTGCATTGAGAAATGTGCAACGTTAGGCAGGGATGTGCCGGCATGCACCAGAAACCTTCCAACCTGATGTCCAGTGAGATTTGAAATCGGTTTAAACCCGTAGGATTTTATGACTTTTTCAATTGTTGCCCCAAGCTTTGAAGTTAAAGTTTCAGGACGAATGTTTTCTATGGCTGATTCAAGGGCTTTCTCGGCTGCTTTCACAAGGGCTGCATGTTCAGGATTAAAGCATAAGGTTACAGCCGTGTCTGTAACGTATCCGTCAACATGGGCCCCTATGTCCACCTTAACAAGGGATTTTTCAGGGATTCTCTGCATGTCTCCAGGCGGAGATGTGTAGTGGGCTGCCACCTCATTTATTGAAACGTTGCATGGAAAAGCAGGCTTTGCACCCTTCCTTCTTATAAGCTCCTCAGCTTTTTCACAAACCTCTATTATAGGCATGTTTTCACGGACATATCCTTTAATCTCCTCCCTTGTCTCTCTCAGGATTTTTCCCGAAAGCAGAAGTTTTTCGTATGCATCCTCTTCTAAACCTTTCAATTCAGCTCACTTGAACTTTAACTTTATTAATTCAGTTGCAGTTTAAAATTTTGGCTGTGGAAAGGTGGAGTCCATGGCGAAAGTAACATGGTTAGGCCACGCTGCCTTCAAAATTGAAATTGTAAATAAAACTGTTCTTATTGACCCATGGCTTGATGGTAACCCAACATCTCCGATGAAAGCGTCACAGATTAAAAGTGCTGATGTGGTTTACGTCACACATGACCATGGGGATCATTTAGGAGAAGCCTTCACCGTCTGCAAGAAGACCGGAGCCTTTTTCGTTTCAACCTTTGAGCTTGGCAACTACGCCCATGAAAACGGCGTTGAAAAAGTTGTAGGATTGAACATAGGGGGAACAGCGGATTTTAACGGTTTAAAACTTCACGTGGTCCACGCCTTCCACACTTCAACCCGAGGAGCACCCACAGGGGTTATCCTTGAAGGCGAGGGCAAAACAATTTACCATGCAGGGGACACAGGGATTTTCGGAGACATGAAGCTTTTCGGAGAACTATACAGTCTTGACTTGGCGTTGCTTCCCGTGGGAGGATACTACACCATGGGAGCTTCAGAGGCAGCTGAAGCTGTTAAACTTTTAAGTCCTAAAGCTGTCATTCCAATGCATTATAGAACATTTCCAGTATTAGCTCAGTCAGCTCAAGATTTTGTGGAAAACGTTAGAAAAAAGGCTCCAAAAGTTAAAATTGTTGTTCTAAACCCTGGAGAAACCTACGAGTTCTAGAAACCAGCACCCCTTTCCTTTTCAGATTTCAGGCCTGAAAATTTTCGGCTCAAGAGTTGCAAACTCATCTCCGCCCAAATGGAAAATCATCCTGGCCCTTTCGAGGTTATAGCCTTCGCCTGTGAAAAACCTTTTATCAGCATATGCCTCAACAATCTCGCCCACAAAAATTGTGTGATCTCCAGCTGTAAACTTGCTATATAGTTTACATTCTAAGTGGGCTATACACTCCTTTATTATTGGAGGCTTAACCTTCCTTGAAGGCATTGGAGTTAAGCCAGCCTCTTTAAATTTTTCATGTTCCCACCCGCTGGATCTTCCGCAGAAAAGCGTTTCCCTAAGAATTTCTACCGTAGGTATGTTAACAACAAACTCGCCACTTTCCTCGATAAGCTTGTGGGAAAATCTTTTAGGAGCTATGCTGACAGCCAAAAGTGGAGGGTTTAGGGATACTGGCATAACCCAAGCCACCGTCATTATATTTGGCTTTCCATCCTTCCCAACACATGAAACTAGAACCGTGTGCATGGGGTGGAGAAGCCTATAACCTGACGAAACTTTAACATCTAACAAGGTTTTTTCCGACTTCATGATTTTTCCACCACAACTTAACTTCAAGGCAGCTATGGCCTTAAATAGTTTTTCAGAGAAGGGGAAACAAAAAATTTAAACATTACGTTTGAACTTATATCTGGGAAAGAGTTGGACTGGCATTAACCTCTCATGGAAATACATTCCTTTTTCAGCAGATGTCCTTAAATTTTAAAACCCATAATGGCGTATATTTCCCTTCAATCTGGCATGGGGATTAAGCACATGGAGCCTGAAGCCAACATAAAAACAGTCTTAGATCCCTTTGGCACAAGCATAATCGCAGACTATGAAAGGCTGTACAGAGAGTTCGGCATTGAACCCTTCCAGAGCCTCCTACAGAAAGTTCCAGATCCATCCGTTTACATGAGGCGTGGAATAGTTTTTGGACACAGAGACTTCAACAGAATATTGGACGCCATGCTTAATGGAGAAGTTTTCGCTGTTCTAAGCGGCATAAAACCCACTGGAGAGTTCCACCTGGGCACGTTGATGACGGCGAAGGAGATAATCTACTTCCAGCAGCATGGAGCCCAAGCCTTCTACTGTATAGCCGACATAGAAGCCTACGAGGACAATAAGATTCCCTTTGAGAGAAGCGAGAAAATAGCTGTAGATAATGTTGCAGATCTGCTGGCTTTAGGATTTAACCCTGAAAGGGGATACATTTACCGCCAGTCCAGAGAGAACAGAGTTAAAGACCTTGCAATAATATTCGGTAGGGCTGTTACATTAGCCACTATGAAGGCAATTTATGGGGAGCGTAACATAGGCTTATACCTTTCAGCTCTAATCCAAGCTGGAGACATACTTCTACCCCAGCTTGAAGATTTCGGCGGGCCTAAGCCTACAGTTATACCTGTAGGTGTAGACCAGGATCCCCACATACGCTTCACCAGAGACCTTGCCCAAATATTCCAGAGGAAGTATGGTTTTATCCTTCCCTCATCCACTTATCACAAGCTGATGAAGGGTTTAGACGGCTCGCCTAAAATGAGCAAGAGGCTTATGAACTACTTCACCCTCCATGACAAGCCTGAAACAATTGCTGAGAGAATTTCAAAGGCCTTCACAGGGGGAAGGGCTACAATAAAGGAGCAGAGAGAGCTTGGAGGAACACCTGAAATCTGCCCAGTCTACGAAATATGCCTGTTCCACTTTGTAGAAGATGACAAAGAGATTATAAAAACTTACAACGACTGCAAATCAGGGAAACTTCTATGCGGGGAACATAAAAAACAGACAATAGAGGTGGTGTTAAGATTTGTTGAGGAACATAAACGTAAAAAAAGAAAGTTTATAGAAAAGGCTAGGCAAATCCTCCAGGCTGAATAGTTAAAAGGCCGAAACAAAATAGGTTATAAGCCTTTACCCATCAATTTAGTTTGGTGGATGGGATGTCACGCCAATTTCTCTAAAAACATTCCAACTTCTAAGCGGTGAAGAGTATAGTTTAAAAGCATTTCATGAGCTTCTATGTAAACATTGCAAAACCATAAGGGAAATACATATGAAGAGTTTGGAGATGTGGTGGTTTGGCTGATTTACGCCTTAACGAGAGGAAAGTTCTTTTAGCATTAAAGACCCTTGGAGGTAAAGCCTCAGTAGACGCTGTGGCTGGAAAAAGCGGGCTGGCTCACTCTGCTGTTATGCGGGCGGCTTTAGCGCTTTCAAAAATAAATCTCGCCTCCATTCATGAAAGGAAAGAGTGGGCTTTAAAACTTACAAGTGAGGGTGAAAACTACGCGAGGCTTGGGCTTCCTGAGCGCCGCCTCATAAGATTTCTCATAGAGGTCGGAGGCGAAGCAGATGTTGAATCTGCATCTGACAAATTAAAGCTTGAAGCAAACCTAATTCCTATAGCTTTGGGATGGCTTAAAAAGAAAAACTGGGGTTTAATAAAGGGTAAACGTTGCATCCTCCAATGTGATAAGGAGCCTCCGGCTGGAAGCGACGAGAGGCTTTTAGGCTTAATCTCTGAGAAAGGCGTAGTTAAGGCTGAAGAGTTAACTTCTGAGCTTTTGGAGGCCCTGCCTATTCTGAAGAGGAGGAGGCTTGTTAAGGTTGAGCAGAGGGTAAAACGCGAAATTGAGCTTACAGAGGAGGGCTGGAGAAAAGTTAGGAGGGGCTTAGAGGTTGGTGAAGAAGTAACTCAGCTTACCCCTGAACTAATAATTACTAAACGTTGGAAAGCTGTTAAACTAACAAAGTTTAATGTTGAAGCTCCAGGTCCAGCTTTATACCCTGGAAAAGCTCATCCCCTGCAGCAAATAGTCCAGAGGGCTAGGGAAATATTCCTGGAGATGGGCTTCACAGAGATCCGAGGCCCCCTTGTTGAAACTGCCTTCTGGAACTTCGACGCCCTATTCCAGCCTCAGGATCATCCTGCAAGGGAGATGATGGACACATTTTATTTGGCAAACCCTAAAAGGGGAAGGCTTCCGAAACCCAAGATTGTGGAGGCTGTTGCTAAAACCCATGAAAACGGCTGGATTACAGGTTCAAAGGGTTGGCTTTACAAGTGGAGCCCTGAAGAAGCTGAAAAGCTTGTTTTAAGAACGCATACAACAGCTGAAACTATAAAATATCTTTCAACCCATAAGGTTCCGCCTATAAAAGTTTTCTCCGTGGACAGAGTTTACAGAAACGAGCAGGTCACTTACAAGAACATAGCCGAGTTCCATCAGATTGAAGGAATAATCATGGATAAAAACGTCACGCTTAGAGACCTTATGGGCACGTTGAAAACTTTCTACACTAAATTCGGCCTTGAGAGAATAGAGTTTTGGCCATGCTATTTCCCTTACACTGAACCTTCAGCCCAAGCCATGGTTTACCATCCGAAGCTTAAACGTTGGATTGAACTTTGCGGCATGGGAATGTTCAGACCTGAAGTTTTAGCTCCAATGGGAATTAAACACCCAGTTTTGGCATGGGGCGGAGGCCTAGAACGTTTAGCCATGATTGAACTTGAACTGGACGATATCAGAATGCTTTATGGAAACAGCATTGAATGGCTTAGGAGGACCCCACTATGCCGGTGATTACACTTAAAAGAGATAGGTTTTCAAGGTTTTTAGGCAGAGATCTAACAGTTGAGGAGATGGTTAAGTGGCTTCCATGGATAGGATTCGACATAGAAGAGGTAGGTGAAGACTTTGTTAAGGTGGAGTATAACCCTAACCGAATAGATTTCTGCAGCTATGCCGGCGTCGCCAGAGCCTTAAAAGGCTTTATGGGATGGGAAACTGGAACCCCTAAGTACAGGGCTGAAAAACCTAAAACAACGCTTATCGTGGATGAGGCTGTATCCTCTGTTAGGCCATACATGCTTGCAGCAGTTGTCAGAGGACTACAACTCGACGAGGAATCAGTAGCTGAGCTTATGGAAATGCAGGAAGACCTCCACTGGGGAATTGGAAGGGATAGAAAAAAGGCTTCTATAGGCATACACAACCTTGACGTGTTAAAGCCTCCTTTCACCTACACAGCCGTTGAGCCTACATCTGTAAAGTTTGTGCCTTTAGGAAAGACTGAAGAGATGAATTTAAAAGAGATTTTAGAAAGGCATGAGAAGGGCCAAGCCTACAAACACCTAATAGATTGGTCGCCTAAATATCCCCTTTTAAAAGACAGCGAGGGAAAAGTGTTATCTATGCCTCCAATAATAAATGGGGAGCTTACAAGAGTTACAGCGGAAACGAGAAACTTATTCCTAGACATAACTGGAACAACATATGAGGCTGTTCAGAACAGCCTAGCCGTGCTTTCAACAGCCCTGGCTGACATGGGCGCAACACTAGAAGAGGTTTATGTGCAGTACAAAGACCGCATTATGGTTTCTCCAAATCTTGAACCGTGGAAGGCAAAGCTTAGAGTAGCCTACGCAAACAAGCTTTTAGGTTTAAGGCTAAGTGAAGATGAAGCAGTAAAATGCCTTGGCAGATGCCGCCTAGACGCAGTGAAAACTGCTGAAGGAATATTAGAGGTTTCGATTCCAGCATATAGAATTGACATTCTCCACGAGGTTGACCTTGTAGAGGAGGTTGCCATAGGCTATGGGTATTATAGATTTAAACCAACTTTCCCCGCAACTGTGACTGTTGGCCAGAGGCATCCAACATATATAACAGCTGAAAAAGTGAGGGAGGTGATGGTGGGTTTAGGTTTCCTAGAGGTTATGAACTTCACCCTCACCAATGAACGCGTCCATTACGGTTTTATGAGGGTGAAGCCTTCAGAGACCATAAGGCTTGCAAACCCCGTTTCATCTGATTACACAATAATGAGGGAGTGGCTGCTACCTGGACTTATGAAGAACCTAGCTGAAAACAAACATGAAAGCTATCCTCAAAGGCTTTTCGAAGTTTCAGATGTTGCAAAAATTAACTATAAACTTGAAACAATGTGTGAGAGGAGGCTTCACGCAGCAGCAGTTTCATCCCACTCCACATCAAACTTCACAGAAATAAAATCCTTCTGTGAAGCCCTCTTGGCAAACTTAGGCTTAAAAGAATGGCAAATAAAGCCTTACAGACACAGAAGCTTTCTAGATGGGAGAACAGCCGCCATCCAAGTTGGAAAAAGACGTTTAGGCTTCCTCGGAGAAATACACCCGGAAGTTTTAAACAATTTTGAACTGGAAAATCCCACAGCAGCCTTCGAAATAGACCTTGAAATGCTGATTCCAAGAAAATAAAATTCCTTCCTCCAACAATATTTGTTGTTGGCTAATTCAAGGATTATCACGGAAGATTTCAAACATTTTTATCCTAAACCAACGTATTGTTTAAGGACAAGGAGAGTTTTGGAAAGATTTTTCTCCTCATTTGCCCTTTTATAACTTTGGCGATGATTTGAGCCTTCCAATCCCGCCGGAAAATCCATGCTGACGGACCCCACAGAGAAGACAAGCTTAGAGGCTTGCCTTAACAGTGAAGGCGGGTTTACCCAGGCATGGGACACGGCGGGCGCGGGCGCATCTTCCCACGCCGGAGAGAGCTTAGCCAAGGGGAGCGTTCGGCTCCGCTGTGAGGTTAAGTGATAGGTAACGTGGGATACAAAAGGGCGCCCGCGAAACAACTTTTAATTCTAACTTTTGCATAGAATCTAAGAGGCTTGATTCAGTTTGGACTTAGAAACAAAAGTTGATTTGATTAAAAGGCCCCCGACTGAAGAGATCCTTGTTGAGGATGAGTTAAGGCAGCTTCTGGAAACGAATGAGCATCCGGGACATTACATAGGCTTTGAGATTTCAGGTTTGCTTCACCTTGGGAATCTGATTATTTCAGGGTTTAAAATAAATGATTTAATGAAGGCTGGAGTGAAATGTCAGGTTTATTTGGCTGACTGGCACAGCTTTATAAACGACAAATTCGGAGGAGACTGGAATAAAATTCTAATGGCTGCCAAGTACTATGAGAAAGCGTTTAAATTTTTCTGTCCAGGGGTTAAAATTGTTTTAGGATCCGACCTATACCATAACAACGATGAATATTGGCGTAGCCTCATCAAGTTTTCTAAGCATATGACAATTTCAAGGAGCAGGAGGTGCATGACGATAATGGGTAGAAGCGAATTTGAAAAACTGGATCTCTCCCAATATTTTTATGCTCCAATGCAGGCTGTTGACGTTAAGGCTATAGGCGCAGATATACCCCACGGAGGCATGGATCAGAGGAAGGCCCATGTGCTGGCCAGGGAAATATTCCCGAAGATGGGTTGGCAAAAGCCTGTGGCTTTACATCACCATCTATTAATGGGAATAGCTAAGCCAGCCACGTTAACCGCCAAAACAAGGCAGGAACTTTTTGAAGCAAGCAAAATGAGTAAATCAAAACCTTGGACAGCAATATTCATCCACGACCGCGAGGATGAGATAAAGATGAAGCTTAAAAAAGCATGGTGTCCAGAAAGGCAAGTGGATTTCAACCCTATTCTCGACATTGTAAAATACATAATTTTCCATGAAAGACAAACCTTAGAGATAGAAAGACATGCAAAGTATGGTGGGAGGGTGCAGTTTAACAGCTACATGGAGCTGGAAAAAGAATACAGGAATGGAAAAATTCACCCTCAAGACTTAAAAAACGCCGTAGCCAAAGAGCTCGCCTCCATATTAGAGCCTATAAGAAAATACTTTGAAACAGACAGAGAAGCAAAAGAATACCTAGAAACCGTTAAAACCGCACAAGTTTCAGGGTAGATGTCTTGTCAACACGCCTAATGGAGAAGGAAGAAAAAATACGTTTCATTCTGGAAAATCTAGTTCAGGAATCTGCCAGGGGAACCCCTATAATAGTTGAGGGTAAAAAGGACGTTGAAGCCTTAAAAGCATTAGGCGTCTGTGGAAAAATTTTATCAGCTAAAACTGGAGGCAAATCCCTTTTAGAAGTTGTCTCAGAAATTGTAGAAACAGGCGCAAAGGAGGTCATTTTAATGTTAGACTTCGACAGAAGAGGAAGGGAGTGGACGCGAAGGTTAAAGCAGCGCTTCGAAAAGGCTGGAGTAAACCCTAACCTAAACTTTTGGAATGCCCTCCAAGCAATGGTTCGGAGGGAGGTTAAAGACATAGAAGGCTTAACCTCCTACATGAAAACTTTGGAATCCAAAACGAAGGGGTGATTTAAGCTTTAAGGCAAAGCTTAAGAGTTTAATTTTTAATGCATAAAGGTAATATAGAACCGAAAGGTCATTAATGAGTGTTTGAGAGCACGTTTCTCTCATCACATAGCAAACTAATAAATGAAAGGTTAACGAGGTGACGCTTACGGGTTCATCGCAAACCCTTACCGTAAAGTATGTAATCCGCGCAAGATTTGAAATAGAAGGAGTAGTTGAAAAACCAGATGTTATAGGGGCTGTTTTCGGCCAGACAGAGGGGCTTTTCGGACCTGAACTAGACCTTAGAGAGCTGCAGAAGTCTGGGAGAATTGGGAGGATAGAAATTGAACTTCACTCAAAACAGGATAGGACAATAGGGACAATTACTATTCCAACAAGCCTTGACAGAGTTTCGACAGCGCTTTTAGCTGCAAGCATTGAAAGCATAAACAGGGTAGGTCCATGCGCTGCGAAAGTAATCCTTGAAAAAATTGAGGATGTTAGAGAAGCTAGAAGGAAAGCCATAATCGACAGGGCTAAGGAAATACTGCACCAGTGGACTATAGAGTCCATGCCCTCAGTGGACGAAGTCTTCAAAGAAGTGGCTGAAACCCTTAAAATAGCTAAGGTTGAAAAATACGGGCCTGAAGAGCTTTCAGCAGGCCCTGAAGTTGAAAGTGCAAAAGAGATAATAATCGTTGAGGGAAGGGCTGACGTTATAAACCTTATGCGTTGCGGAATTAACAATGTTATAGCCTTGGAAGGAGCGAAAATTCCTGAAACAATAAAAAAGCTTTGCAGAGAGAAGACGGCTACAGCCTTCTTAGATGGAGATAGGGGAGGAGACCTCATTTTAAAAGAGCTTCTACAAGTGACCAATGTCAAGTATATAGCGAGGGCTGCCAGGGGAAAGGAGGTTGAAGAGTTAAACTGTAAAGAGATTTTCGAATCTTTACAGGCGAAGGTTTCAGTTGAGGAAATTTTAAGGCCTAAAAGGGAAAGGCGGAGGTTAGAGTTTCCAAAGGAGGTAGTTCAAGCAGCTAAAGATTTGGAAGGAACACTTGAAGCTGTCCTCCTTAACGAAAAATTTGAGCTGATGGAGAGGCTTCCAGTAAGCCAGCTTGTTGAGAGGCTTCAGCAGGTGAGCGGCGTAGACACAGTGGTTTTCGACGGCATAATAACCCAGAGAATTGTGGATGTGGCGGAGGAGAAAAACATAAAGAACCTTATAGCTTCCCGCATATCTGAAGCTGTTAAAACTCCTTTAAACGTTCAGCTTGCAACTTTCGCAGACATAATGGAGGTTTAGCCTCCGAAGAAGTCTGTAAGCCTCCTGTTTTCACGGCTTATTCCTTCAATTCCAGTTTTTAAAAGCTGCTCTTGAGTTATTCCGAAAAATTCAAGAATCCTTGCAGCTGCTGGAACAACCTGGTTTGTGACGTAGTATTCTATGTCCACCTCATCGTATGAAGCAAAAATGTAGGGTTTAACCCTTTCGTATAGGCGTCCAGCTCCAGAGACAACAACGTAGCCTATCTTGTCTCCAACCGTCAGCTTCCATCCCTTCTCCATTAACATCTTGGCAGCTTCAACATGGGATGTTTTAACAGCGTATTCCTCAACAGGTTTTGTAAGGGTCTTCCAAATTATAAGGTCGCGGTAGGGTACCCGTTTCTGCCTCAAGTCATAAATGAACTGTTTAGTAAACGTTGCAGCCTTAGTTGGAGACTGCTCCTTCAATATTATTTCAATGACTTTTTCCTGAACCTTTTTGGCCACAACAGCCCAGTCTCCCCTTATAACCTCCAAACCTACAATGTCAAGCATTCCATCTTGGAGGAGTCCAGCGTAACGCTTCTTTGCCTCTGTGAAGAATATCCTCAAGTAAATCTTGTCAGGCTTAACCTCTAAGCCGAGCTTAGATGAAATTTCCTCAGCGAGTTTTTCAACTTTTTCAGGTTCATATTTTATGAAAATGCTATCTGTGTCGCCGTAAACCACATTCAACCCAAGCTTCATGGCCATTTCAATGGCTTTAACTATTATGTGTCTACCCCAAGCTGTTGCCGCTTCAGCAACGGGTTTAATGTACCACCTTGCCCCAATCCAACCTGCATAGCCGTAGGAAGCGTTTGTAATAACCTTTATGGCCTTCTGTCTAGCGTCTAAAACGCGGTGTTCAAAGCTTCCAGGAGGGTAAGCCCTCATCTTAGAGCGAATATCATTTCTCGCCTTTATAAGCTCTGAAAGAATTTCTTTATAAAACCCTGAGGGTTCCCTTCTAAACCTATGTTTAACCTCCGGAGCCTCATAAACACCGCATTTCGGGGTTGGCTCCCCAGGCGGAATATACGTGTCTGGAGATATGTTGTAGGCTATCATCAGGTTTGGATACATTGAGGCGAAGTCTAAAACAGCTATATCCTCATGGATTCCAGGCTTAGGTTTCAGCACTATGGCTCCTGCGTAAGGCCTGTAAGGCTGCTCAACCCTCTTAGGCACAAGCTCTCCGGTTTTATGGGCGTGTTTCATGAGGAACCATTCAACCCTGAATCCTACAGCCGCCGTTCCAACATGGTCTAACGGCAATCCTACAAGGCTTGAAAGCTGCATTGCAAAGTCTAATATGGCGTAGGCTATTCCCATTATGCAGCGTGTGTTCTCCATGGAAAACCTTTTCAACGTTTCCCTTTTGGCCTTGTCCTCCCAGTAATCTGCGAAGTCAACGTCCTCGATTAAAACGCGTTTTTCAATCTTCATAACTCCTAAATAGTCTGCAAGGTTCTCCAATGTTTTAACCTTGACTTCTGGAAACTCGTCGGCGAAGTCGAAGAGGTCAACATTCGCCCTTCCAGTTATTGAAACATGGCCGTAAACGCTTGTGTGGGGCTCTGTTTTAGCCCTATCTACATGTAAGTGTAAACCAAGCCTTCTACACCTTTCGTTAAGGTAAATCCAGTCCTGCCTGTTCACTCCATATCCCACTAGAATGTCAGGGTTGAATTTTCTCACGAAGTTTATGAAAGCCTCTAAGACAGGCTTGTCATCTCTGTCTTCGCCGGCGACGAACTGTTTTTCATCTTCATTGCTAGTTGCAACTGAAATTATTATAACAGGGTTTCTTTCAGGTTTAGGCGAGCCTTCCCGGCTGTGGCATATAATGGAAAACCCTAAAATATTCAGTTTTGGAATTTCTGTTTTCTCCACATGTTTAGGGTAAGATTCAGCCAGGTAAACTTTGTCAACTTGAACGTCTAAGCCTTCTATTTCCCCTGAAACTTCCACTTCATGCCAGCCGCATGGAACAACATTATTGTCTATTAAGTAGCGCATGGAATAGCGAATGTCATCTTCAAGGCATTCTTTAACGCCTCGTATTTTC
>JBBITX010000036.1:0-12339 GCA_037440545.1 Candidatus Bathyarchaeota archaeon | reverse complement strand
TATAGGCGGCTGTCGCCCGCCCGACCCGGGTTCAAATCCCGGCCAGGGCGCCACCCTCATAAATTGGCCCTTTTAAGAGAGGTTAGGATTAAGCCTCCCTTAAAATTGGCATAACTGATTGTACGCGCTTGTTTTAAATTTTATCTTTTCCAAGCACTCCCCAATAAAGTTCTGCTGGCGGCCCTCCTCCTGGCAGGCCTATTCGCTCTCGCCATTTCATTAGGCTAATTTTCCATTTTCCATTTTCTCTAACATACTCATTTTCGTAAAAGCCTTGCACCCAAAAGAGAGATTGGCCTGTTCTCGGATAATAGTACATCATGTAAAGCAGCCATTTTCCTTTAGCCTTGTCTCCTTCAACTGTGATAATTGGGTGAACCACGAAGTCTCCTTCCATGCCTACATGGGTTTTTGATAATTCCTCTCTAAACCATTTATCAATAGTTGATTTACCGCTTATAGGTTTGTGAAATGCAACATCGACAGAGGCGTTTTCAGCGAAGCATTCTATTACAGCATCCCAGTCTGTAAGCATTAGGGCGTTTAAATAACGTGCCTGTAACTGTTTAATCTCCTCAATGTCCTGCAAAACTTTAAGTCTCTTTTCAATTTCAGTTAGCTTCTCATCAAAGCTTGTCAGCTTGTTTTTTATCTCATCCAAATCCACAATAACCACCAGTTTTGAGGTGGGGAAATTGGAATTTAAAACTTTCGTAGACATCCATCTACAACTGTGCACCGTGAAATTTACAGTTTAGCTCATGCATGAAAATTGTAATTTAAAACTGGCAAACCTTAAATTATTTATTCCATAAACCAGTTTAAGGGTTCAATATGAGCTCAGTTAAGTTAAGCTTCCAAGATTCCATATTGCGAGACGTTGTAGACGTTGGAAAATGCTTAGGCTGCGCCACATGCATACTTACATGTCCTTTTAACAGCCTAGAGTACGTAGAGGGAAAACCCGTCCAAACGGGAGAATGTAAGTCTTGCGGAATATGTGCTAAGGCTTGTCCCCAATATGAATGGCATCAGGATGAGGCTGAAACCCTAATATTCGGTAGAACTCGGAAGGCTGAGGAGGATTTTGGAATATACCGTGAAATCGCCTTGGCGCAGGCTTCAGATCCCTACACGCTTAGCCTAAGCCAGGACGGTGGGGCCGTAACAGCCCTACTTGTATACGCTTTAAAAGAAGGGATAATAGATGGAGCAATAGTGACAGCTAAAGAATCCGATAAGCCCTACTACCCTAAACCCATACTGGCTACAACAGCGGAGGAAATAATTCGTTCAGCTGGAACAAAATACTTTTACTCGCCCAGCATCCTCGCCCTAAAAGAGGCTTTAAAAGAGAAGAAGGCCAGCTTAGCCTTTGTTGGAACTCCATGTCAAATACGCGCTGTTAGGAAGATGGAGATGGCAGGCTTAAAGAAATATACGGCTCCAATAAAACTTTTAATAGGTTTGGCATGTTCAGAAAGCTTCAACTATGAAGGGCTTATGGAAGCCCACATTCATGGAAAGCTAGGCATAAACCCTGAAAATATAAAGAAAATGAACATTAAGGGTAAAATGCTCATCACACTTGAATCTGAAACAATAGCCACACCAATATCGGAGATAAAGCAATACGCAAGGGAAAACTGCCGAAACTGCAGAGACTTCAGCTCTGAACTGGCAGACATTTCCGCAGGCGGACTTGGAATGGAAAAATGGACATTCACAATTTTAAGAACAGAGAGGGGTGAAAAACTGTTTAAAAGGGCTGAAGAGGAAGGTGCGATAAAAACAAGAAGCGTTGAAGAGGAGCCTAACGCTTTAAACTTGCTGAAAAAACTTTCAAAGAAGAAAAGGCAGATTTAAGGGCTGAAGGCTTAAACTAAGCTCCATTTTGCCAGCCTTATTTTATCAAATTACAGATTCTATGCTGAAATCTTTATAAACGTATTATCAATAAAATAGGCTTCAAGCCCGCCTTTCAGGTGGTATCTCTGGATAAGGTTAAGGTTGGAATTGTCAAATGCGGCAACATAGGCACAGCCCCCATTATTGAGCTTATATTGGACGAGTTGGCGGACAGGGAAGACTTAAAGGTTAGAAGTGTAACTTCAGGCTCCAAAATGACTGTTGAGGACGTTGAGGAAACCCTGCCTAAAATTTTCGAATTCAACCCCAACATGTTGATTTTTATATCTCCGAACCCTGCTGTTCAGGGTCCTGCTAGGGCTAGACAGATGCTTTTCGAGAGGAAGATTCCCAGCATATTCGTTTCAGATGCTCCTGGAAGAAGACTGAAAGAGGAGTTTGAGAAGTTAGGCTTCGGCTACATAATAATAATGGGCGATCCTCTTATAGGGGCGAGGAAAGAGTTTTTGGATCCAACTGAGATGGCCCTCTTCAACTCTAACATAATCAAGGTTTTGGCTGTTACCGGTGTTTTCAAAATCATATGCCAGGAAATGGACAGGGTTATACAATGTTATAAGTCAGGATTAACACCCCAGCTTCCCAGGCTTATCATAGACACAGATGAGGTTAGGGACCGTTCAGACTTCAAGAACCCCTACGCAAAGGCTAAAGCCATGGCTGCCTACGAACTTGCAAAAAAGGTTGCTGAAATAAACACAAAGGCCTGCTTTGTAGAGAAGGAAAGGGAAAAATACATTCCTCTCGTGGCATGCGCCCATGAAGTTGCCCAAACAGCCGCCCAGCTGGCTGAAGAAGCCAGGGAAATAGAAAAATATTCAGACACCCTTATTAGGAGACCCCACTCAAAGGACGGCAAGCCTAAAGTGAAAGATAAGCTTTTGATGCCTCCGGTCACTGATGAAGACGTATTGAAAAGCTGGTTTACCTAGCGCTCAATCAAGTTATGTGTTATGTAGTATATAGATATATAGACAAATACTGTATTTACATGTATATATAATATTTCGAACAAGTATATATAAACCCTCCACACATAATACGCTCAAGGTGGTGACAATAATGAAAGCACTTGAAATAAAACCGTTAGAAGGAAAAACACTAAAAGTAATAATGGTTGAGAAGGAATACAGCGAGCCCTTCTGGGTTATAGAGCCCATTCAAGGCCAAAAACAATACAACGGGCCTTCAGGGCTTTTCAAACCTTCCATAGCCTTCTGCAGCTTCCTAGAAAAGCTTGTGGAAGAGGTTAAACCAGACTTTGCAACAGAGGAGCAGGGAAACAGGCCTGAGAAAGCCTTCCAAGAGGAAAACCCCATAGCCCAACTATTCAAGAAGAAAGGAGTTCCATTCTACAGCGCAGACATAGACGAGAACGCGAAGAGCTATTTGGCTTCATCCCTCGAAGATAAGAGGCAGCTTAGAGATCAAATTGTTAAGGCCCTTGAAGAGCTTCAACACGTAGAAGGCGAGGAACGAAGCATAAAAGAGGAGTATATGATGGCCTACCTACAATGCCTACAGCAGGAGTTAGAAACAGCTGAAAGGGAAATGAAATACTCCGTCAGGGAAAGCTGGATAGCCATGAACATCCTTGAAAACGCCCAAAACCAGAATAATAAGGAGGTAAAATGCATCCACATATCCAGCCCAGAACACATAACAGGAGTTAAAAAAATCCTTGAATCCGTAAACGTGGAGGTTGAAACAGTTCACCCAATTAAAAAGCTGATCTACACTGAAAAGAAGGCTTCAAAGGACATTGACGAACTTCTGAGCTCACTTCAAGTTCATGTTAAGCCTGTTATAAGAAAAACATCTGAAGAAGTGCCCCACATAATATTCTTCCTAGACACAGATGAAAGGGCAAGCCCATTCGACATATGCATGGCATACGATGCAGGCTTCAACGTTGTAGTCCCATACGAGAACGTAACGCCTAAAGACTCGAAAACAATAGTTCAAGACGCAATCTTCTCAAGGGATCCTAAAGGAATTAAACGGACATGCTTCTTCATAGGCGGTAAAGACATGGAGAAAGCTGAAGAAGTCTTAAAGGTTGTTCAGAGCTGTATGTTCCCTCCCTTCACAGCCAACATAATAATTGACCCAGCAGGCTCCTACACAACTGCGGCTGCAATGGTTTCAAAGGTTGAAGAAGCCCTAACAAGGTCAAATCTTGGAAACCTCAAAGACAAGAGATGTGCAATATTCGGCACAGGAGCAGTTGGAAGAGTTGCAGCAATCCTCCTAGCAAGGCTTGGATGCGAAGTAACAATTGTAAGCCCAAACCCTGAACGTGCCAACGGAGATGAATACGTTTCAAACCTGGCAAACCTCCTTAAAACAAAGTACGGAGTGGAAGTGAAAGGGGTTTTCGCCCCAACACCGGAGAAGAAATTTGAAGTACTAGAGAAGGCAGACGTCATACTATGCGCAGCAGGAGCTGGAATAAGAGTTATCAGCAAAGAAATGCTTGACAAACTTAGGCATGTAAAGGTATTTGCAGACGTCAATGCTGTTCAACCTTTAGGCGTAGAGGGAATAAAGCTTGAAGACGACATGAGGGAAATCCTACCAGGCATATTCACTATAGGAGCCCTAACAATTGGAAGGCTCAAGTACAAGCTTGAACGCGAAATACTGAGAGAAGCTCAGAGAAGCGAGAAATGGACGGTTTACAACTACAACCATGCATTCCAACTTGCGAGAAAAATCCTGAAAGGCGAAATCTCAGCAGCTAAACTAACGGTAACCATGAAATATCCGTCAAAAGAAGAGAAAATGCGCTCTTAACATTCTCAACTGGAAGGAAGGTAAGAGCGGTTCACTCCTATCTCAGCTATGTCAGCAGCATTCTCTGCTATGCGGAGTATGCTGTCCCTAATAGAGCAGCAGGCGCAAATAACCTCTGTATTTTTCTCCTCTGAAAAAGCCAAAGTAGCTATCTCCTGATCCAACTTTTTTAGCCTAGTATGACTCTCTATAATTTCATCCAAGGTTTTTGCATCGTTAGCATCGTTAGACAGCAGGGCGTTTACGGCCTTATCATAGGCGGCTATGGCGTCACACCCTGCTGAGTACATTTTTTCTAAGACCATGCCGGATATTTTCTTCCGCGCTCCATCAAGCATGATAATGTGCCTTGCAACATTTGCAGCCTGATCTGAAACATGCTCCATTCTGTGGACAAGCGTCTGATAGTCGAGGCAGTCCAGTATCCCTATGCCCAACTGATTTGCCAATGCAGGATCAACAGCTGCCCTCCTTAAAAGCCTAAGCAGAAAATATGAGAAGTGGTCAACCTCATCGTCGAGGCTGTAAACAGACTTAGCTAAAGAGGCATCCTGGTTTATCAATGCTGTGAAGGCATCCCGACACATGGAGCTTGAAACCTTATACATCCTATTAACCCCCATCTGAATGGAAGCCTTAGACTCGTCTATTAGGGTTGAAATGATAATCTCCTTAGTGTCAGCCTCCATTATCCGCATATAAAGCATCTGGACAATTTTACGAATGGCCTTCTGCTGGCTCACTGTGAAAAACTTTTTAGAAACCAACTTAATAACTGAGTATCCATTTAGATAGCATGCAATAAGGCTTCTGGCTAAAAAAGCATCTTTCTCCTCAGGATCAACGTAAAGGGTTATCTTACTAGGCTCATCCTCCTTCCTAGCTCCTGGAAATATAACGAGGGATCGGTCACGGTTTATAGCCAAAGACACAACGTCCCCTTGTTTCAGCTCGGTAAGCTGAATCCAATGCTTCGGAAGGGAAATGACAAGCGAGGAACGGCCAAGAGCCATTATCTTACGCTGCTCCAACATCTCCACCCACTGTATAAACAGGAGGAAGCTCAATATATATTTTACATATATTTATAAATCATTTTTCCAACACCTATTCTAACCATACATAATTCTGAACCGTTGGAAAATTCTCAATTAAGGGTTTTCACTGCCAAGCAAATGCTCTGGGTTTTTAAAAAGCCAGTAGAAGCGGCAATCGCCACACGATGGGCTAAACACTTTCCCCCTACGATAACGGGTTTGTAAGGCTTAAAGCCCTCTTCAAACTGGCTGTCAATGGGGCACCAACAACGAATGTTAAAAAGCTTACTAAGAGATCTTCAATGTAGGATGCTGCAGCTCCTGGAATAAACCATTCATAGGCTAAACTGTAATAGGATAATCCGAAAACTTCGTATAAACGGCATGGAACAAGAAGGAAAACCCTAGTCATAGAGTCAGCCGCTGTGCTTACAAAGGCTATTAAAACCAAAGCCAAGGTAAGCCTCGCAGCATTTCCCTCCCACACCCACTTTCCAACTTTTGAAACCGGATAGATCAACGCGAAGGCTAAGATCAAGTCAAGAACAGTCCATAATGGAAGCATACGCCCAAAAGGGTGAATGAAGTAGGCGCAAAGCATAACGCCATAGGTTAAGGCTGTTTCCCTCCACCTCCCTTTAGCTAAAAGGCCAGCCGACATAACTCCTATAGGCTCAGCGACTAACCCGAACATCCACCAAATGTTCGGCTTAACAAGCCTAGCAATTATACTTCCAATTAATGCTGAGAAAAACCCAATGGATGGACCTAAAACAATTCCCTCAATAGGCATTAAATATATAACAAAGCTTCGCCAAGGCCCCTCAGGAAGAAAAAGCACAGCCTGAAAAGCCGCGAAAACAGCTGTCAAAGCTGCTTTCTGTGTTTTCTGCAATTTACTCAGCTCCATATGGTATGTGCATCAAACTGTCCGAACATCGAAATAAGATTTTCTACGGAGGCCAATAGACCTGAGAAATGCTGTGGCCGATGTAGTTATCCCCCTTTTAAGGCCGTTGCTGAAGGCTGAGCTCTGAAACAAAATCGTTTAATATGAAGGCTGAAATAACATAACATCAAATTTAGGAGGAAAATTGTATGGCCATTGTGGAAACTTTGGAGAAGCTTTCAAACGCATGCGGTGTTGCCGGAAGGGAGGATGAAGTTAGAGAACTTATGAAAGGCTTGTTAAAACCTCATGTAGATGAGGTTAGAGAGGACAAACTTGGAAACGTTATTGGCATAAAAAGGGGTGAAGAGAAATCTCCCAAAGTTATGCTCGCAGCCCACATGGATGAGATAGGTTTGTACGTGAAAACCATATCAAAGGAGGGTTTCCTCCAGTTTTCTAAGATCGGCGGTATAGACGACCGTATACTCCTAGCTCAAAAAGTGCTTGTCCATACAGAGAAAGGATCCCTTCATGGCATAATAGGCTCTAAGCCGCCACATATACAGAAGGAGGAGGAACGTAAAAAAGTCATGGCCTTCGACGAACTCTTCATAGATATAGGAGCTGAAAACCAGGAAGAAGCGAGAAAGATGGGTGTTAAGATAGGCGATCCTGTAAGCTTCGATGTTAAATTCGCAACAATCGGAGGCGACATAGTTATAGGAAAGGCTTTCGACGATCGTGTTGGTTGCGCCGTAATGGTTGAAGCCTTAAAACAGCTTGAAAAGGCTGAATGCACAATATACGCTGTTGGAACAGTACAGGAGGAGGTTGGCCTAAGAGGAGCTGCAACAGCAGCCTTCGAGCTATACCCGGACGTGGGATTAGCCCTCGACGTGACAGTTGCAGGAGACGTTCCAGGAGTCAGAGAGGTAGAAGCTCCTGTTAAGCTTAGAGGCGGCCCATCCCTCACCGTGGCTGATTATGGGCTTATAACACATCCGAAGGTCCTAAGGCTTCTAGTTGAAGCAGCTGAGGAGAACGGAATTCCATATCAGCTTGAAACAGGGCTTCAGGGAACAACTGACGCAGCCCGCATATCCCTCACAAGGGAAGGCGTTCCAAGCGGAGTGATATCCGTACCTACACGCTACATTCACAGTCCAATGTCGCTGCTAAGCCTAAAAGACGTGGAGAACACTGTTAAGCTGACAGTTTCTGCTTTGAGGAAAATTTCAAAATACTTCTAAAACCCTTAAACGTTAATCCAGTGCATACTCTCTTTTCCCAAAAGGGCAAAACGGTTTAAAGGCCAGATAGCCATTTAATTGCTGAGGCCAATGAAGAAAGGTTTCAGGTTTCTGGAGCATACTGCCGACGCATATATAGCCGCTTATGGAAAGAACTTAGCTGAGGCTTTGGAGAAAGCCGGAGAAGCCATGTTCGAGGTTATGACAGATGTGGATAAGGTTAAGCCTCAACATGAAGACTGTGTAGAGGTTGAAGCTGAAGACGAGTATGCCCTTCTCTACAGCTGGCTTGAAACCTTACTTGTTAAGGCTGAGGTTAACCAAATGCTCTACTCGAAGTTTAAGATATCACAGCTGGACAAAACACCTGAGGGATTCAGACTTAAAGCAAAAATTTGGGGTGAAAAATTCAACCCTGAAAAACATCCGCAGAAAGTTGGAGTGAAAGCCGTCACATACCATCAAATGGAAATAATAAAAGGAAAGAAGGGAACAACCTTGAAGTTTATCCTTGACATATGAAAGGTTTTAGATAAGGTTAAGTTTCCTCAGCCCTTCAATAATTTCCTCCACAACCTCATCTGGAGGGGTTTCAAGCCTGCTGCATGAAACCTCTATGAAAGGTGTTTTCTTCACCTTGTAATATTCAATTATAGGCTGAGTCTCTTTCTCATAAACCTCTATTCGCCTTTTAATAACCTCAGGTTCATCGTCCTCCCTCTTATATAGGGGTCCGCCGCACTTGTCGCAAACCATTTCTTTCTTCGGCTTCAAAAACAAAAGGTTATAGATGGCTCCGCAGTTTCTGCAAATCCTCCTCGAGGACAAACGCTCAATGATAATCCACTCAGGCACAATCAGGTGGATTACAGCGTCTACTTTAGCCAAATCTTCCAACGCCTCAGCCTGTTTAACAGTTCTAGGGTAACCATCCAAAATGAAGCCCCTGTCTTTCGGGATTTCAGCCAAACGCTTCTTCAAAACGTTAACTGTTATATCGTCTGGCACAAGCATCCCCCTTTCAACATAACCCCTAACCCTAATCCCAAGGGGAGTATTCATCTTCATAACTTTACGAAAAATATCTCCAGTGGCGATAACCTCAACCTTAAGTTTCAATCCAAGCCTTGAAGCGTATGTTCCCTTTCCAGAGCCCGGCGCGCCAAACATTATAAGGTTAACCATTCACGCCCCCCATCTAAACCTAGCAGGAGGTTTCTATTTGGAGGTTATTAACAGTTAAATGTTACTGCTGAAAGGCTATATAACACTGCTCTAGAATTTACCCATCACATTTCAGTTCTACAGAGCTTATCTTCTGAAATCCTAGAGTTTTAGCTGGAAAAGTTTATGCATTAAAGAAGGCTTTAAGAATCTACTTATGTGTGGGTTTGAAGAGTATGGAAGTTTCGAAGATTGAGGAACGGGTATATGAAATTGACGTTGAAGCAGCTGGGGTTCGAGGCTTCGTGGCAAGCTACATCCTAAGGGGTGAAAAAACAGCTATTGTTGAAACAGGTCCAAAAAGCTCCATACCTAAACTCCTTAAAGGTTTGAAAAGTTTAAGGGTTGAGGCTGAAGATGTTGACTACATCTTCCTCTCCCACATTCACTTAGATCACGGAGGGGGAGTTGGAACACTAATTAAACATTTGCCTAAAGCCAAAGTAGTGGTACATCAGAGGGGAGTGGCTCATCTCTCCAGACCTGAAAGACTCTGGCAACAGTCTAAGGCAACCCTTGGAAGAGTTGCCGAACTTTACGGGGAGCCCGAGCCTGTTCCCTGCGAAAGAATTGTGGAGGCTTATGAAGGCATGTCCATAAATTTGGATGGAGAATTCAAAATTACTGTTATAGAAACCCCAGGCCATGCATCCCACCATTTAAGCTTTTACGAGCCTTTAGGAAGGCGAATCTTCACAGGCGATGCTGCTGGAATGTACTTAAAAGATTCAGATGTTGTTTTTCCAACAACTCCGCCACCGTTCCGCTTAGACTTGGCTTTTGCCTCTCTGGAGAGGCTGGCTGGTTTAAAGCCTAAAGCCCTCTGTTACACCCATTTCGGAGTGGCATCTGATGCTAATCAAAAAATTAAGTTTTATGCAGAGCAGCTTAGGCTTTGGGCTGAAATAGCCAAGGAATCTATTGAAAGCGGATTAAGCCTAAGCCAGGCCGAATTGAAAGTTGTTGAGAAGGATGAAGCCGCTGGAAAGGCTGTGGAATACTTCAGAAGTCGAGGAGTTCTCGGCGAAAACGTGCTTTCCATAAGCCTTAAGGGAATTATTGATTTTGTTAAAATTTTCGGAATCCCATTTAAAGCCTAGCTTTCAACCATAATTCTTTATATTTAACCATGCCCATTGAAAGGGCTTAGGTGAATTGTTATGGGTGAAGAGGGGGAGGGGCGTCCTCCATCAGAGAAGGTTCCCCTTGAAAGGTTAGACGATTACACTTGGCGTATTCCAAAATATAAACCTGGAATGAGGGTTCCAGGAATAGTTTTTGCAGATAGAAATCTTCTGGAGAAGATGCAGACGGATAGAACTCTTGAACAGTGCGTTAATGTTGCTCATCTTCCAGGCATATACAAATACTCTATAACTCTGCCTGACGGCCATGAGGGCTATGGCTTTCCAATAGGCGGAGTGGCGGCCACAGACTTTGATGATGGAGTAATAAGCCCTGGAGGCGTTGGCTACGACATAAACTGCGGCGTCCGCCTGCTCGCCACAAACCTTTCAGAACAGGAGATAAGGCCTAAACTTGCCCAGCTTACAAACGCCATATTCGAAAATGTTCCATGCGGGCTTGGAAGCCGCCGTAAAGACTTTAAAGTGACGGTGCACGACTTAGACAGGCTTGCCATGGAAGGCGTTCAATGGGTTATAGACCAAGGATTAGGCTGGAATGAAGACGCTGAACACTGTGAAGAACGTGGATGCATGAAAAACGCTGACCCTGACAAGGTTTCAACAACAGCTAAGAACAGGGGTTTAACACAGATAGGCACATTGGGTTCTGGAAACCACTTTCTAGAAATTCAAAAAGTTGACAGAATCTACGACGAGAAAAAATCTAAAACCTTTGGAATAGAACATGAAGGCCAAATCACAGTTATGATTCACTGTGGTTCAAGAGGCTTTGGACATCAAATATGCTCAGACTATTTGCGGGTTATGGAGAGAGCTGTCCACAAATACAAAATCGCATTACCAGACAGGGAGCTGGCATGCGCCCCTGGAAAAAGCAGTGAGGCTGAAGACTATTACGCAGCCATGGCATGCGCCGTCAATTACGCCTTTGCAAACCGCCAAGCCATAATGCACTGGGTTAGACAAAGCTTCCAGCAAGTTTTCAGAGAAGATCCTGAAAAGTTCGGACTGAATCTCATATACGACGTAGCCCACAACATAGCCAAAATAGAATACCATAAGGTTGACGGTGAACAGAAAAAGGTCTGGGTTCACCGTAAAGGCGCAACAAGAGCATTTCCCCCGGGACATCCAGAAATCCCATCAGTATACAAAAGCGTTGGCCAGCCTGTTATTATACCTGGAAGCATGGGGACAAGCTCATGGCTTCTAGTTGGAACAGAGAAATCAATGGAAATAAGCTTCGGATCCACAGCCCACGGCGCAGGCAGAATGCTAAGCAGAGCCGCCGCCAAAAAAAGATTTTACGGAGGAGACGTTAGACGCAGTCTTGAGCAGAGAGGCATAACCGTCAGAGCTGCAAGCACAGTTGTTCTAGCCGAAGAAGCTGACCCAGCCTACAAGAACGTTGACGCAGTTGCAGATGTAAGCCACAAAGTTGGCATAGCCACAAAAGTCGCCAGACTAGTCCCCATCGCAGTTGTAAAGGGATGAAATTTCCTGTAAAGGGGTAATTTCGTCATTTTCTTTTCCGTAGAAACACCATCCCGTCTTTTTCACATATATAGTATAAGCCAACTTACAATAAAGCTTTAATCTCGTCAACGGTCCTTGCTTTTCAGGGTTTATAGCCACTACAATCTGTTTTTTAGATGGGTTGCATAACCCGCTGAATGGATGTTTACCCTTCCTCCAGCGGATTATAACTTTCCACTCTTCAAGGTTTACAGGTTAACTGGAACTTTTAAGTATCTGCCTAACTCCACATCCCGGTATTCCCTATCATATAAATCTTCTAGACGTAAGGGAAGATCTGTACGGTTTTCCAAAACCATTTCAGGCTTTTTTCCAAAAGAAAATTCTTTTAAAGCTTCCCCGGCCATTTTAAACCCCCTTTTCCCCTTAATATTTCGCCTTAAAATTTTGAAAACTTTATAATCGCGGAGAAAATAAAAAATAAGCGCGCTAGTGCGCCTAAAATTACTGTTATGGCTGAAATAAAATTATACGTTAACGCCTTCTTTTTGCTTAGACCTCCATAAACGAGCACTCCAAAATCGCCT
>JBBITX010000035.1:0-12510 GCA_037440545.1 Candidatus Bathyarchaeota archaeon | reverse complement strand
AGCTGAGGCTCGTCAACATGCTGGGATAACAGCGGCAAAAGCTGTTGTTAAAAAGAATCCGCCTTAAAAATTTAAAAGGTTCCAATCATTTTCGTTAAGTTTTTAGTTGGGCTCTTCTGGGTGTGTTTATTATCTTGTTTCGTTTTGTAAGTTTGAGTTTTGTTGTTGAATATTGGAATCAGTGTACTTTTTGCTTGCGTGCGTGTTTGCAGCTTGAAACCGTTAAAATGAGGTGTGTTGCTAGTTCTAGCCTCCCCCTGTGAAGTATCCTATTACAACTGTGTCGTTGTTTTTTATTTCGGTTTCAAAGCCTTTAAGCAGCAACGAATTTCTTCCGTTCACTAGTATAAGTATTCCTGGCTCCTCAACATTAACCTGTATACCTTTCTGATGAAGTTTTAATATAAGGTCACGTAAAGTTACCTTGCGCAAAGAAGGTATGTGAAGTTGCAATTCGCTTGTTCCTGCAGTTTCATGCGCCCTCCCAACAAATTTGACGTTAACTAGCATTAAACCGCCGAACTGGTAAATTATGAATTGATATTTTGGCTTAAATTAGGCCTTTTTTCTTAAAATCCTCCGTGACGTAGACAAGATTTAGATCTTTAAGTTTCTCCGTCGTCGGTATACCCCGCATGTCCCAGCCTCTTACCCTGTAATATTCCTCCTTCAACTTCTCCTGCTCAAACATTTGTCCTTTGTAAGGCTCCCTTGGGTATGGCTTTAATAATCTAGCTGGATATGAGTCGTCATTAGCATTGATGCCCTCTCTATTGCTGTATGCCCTCTCAAGGTTCCATATTCTTTCGCCAACTCTCCAGACATAGTCAGGGTCCTTAAAGGTTTCCTCACCTGTTACTGCGTGAAGTTCTTTAGCAAAGTACCATGGATTGGCGATGTCATGATTTATGAAGATCTTGCAGAATACTGCTGTTTCGCAGACGGCTAACTCATCTTGAACGTACTTTACGAGTTCAGCCTTTCCTTCCACGGCTAGTGGATCAACATGCCTTGGTTCACCCACTATCTCGAACTTGTTCCAAGTGACAGCGTGGCTTGCACCAATTGTTGAGGTAGCTATACCTATACCTTGTCCCTTCATAACCCTTGGATCGTAGGCTGGCATTTCAAGCCCCTTGATCTGCATGGCGAACTGTTCCGCCCCCCTACCTATAATTCGGGACGCTCTTCTAGTGCCTTCTGCTAAAACATTTCCAATGTACCCTATCCTAAACGCTATCTTCTTAATGAGCTCGACTACACTATCTGGGTCTCCCCATCTTAGCTCCAAACCATCCGTCTCCGCCTTAGTTAAAATCCCGTTCTGATACAGTTCTATTGCAAAGGCTATGGCACTTCCCGTTGATATAGTGTCAAGACCGTAAAGGTCGCAGAGCATGTTGGCGTAGACTATGGCATCTACATTGCAATGGCCTGCGACAGCGCCGAGGGCCCATTCAGTTTCCAACTCTGGAAATTCCCAAGTTACGGCTGCATATTTGCCATATCTAGTCTTATAGACCTTGCCGCATCTTAAGGCGCACCCATAGCATCCTTTGTGACCAACTCTGTAAGTCACCAGGTTCTCAGGTCTAAATGCCTCCACGCTTGGAAGCTCCCATTGATTAAAATTGTATGATGGTAGATGACCCATTAAATACCATAAGTAGGTTGAGCTGTTTGTGCCAAGGCCTCTAAACGCGTCAGGTTTATCTGGCCATAGATGCGGATCATTGCGTAGTTTCTCGAATCTTTCACGTTCCACCTCTCTGAAAACATCCTCATGAAGTATAGAAACTTTCCTAGAACCCTTAACAACTATGCCCTTAAGGTTTTTAGAGCCCATTACAGCGCCTCCGCCGCCCCTAGCAGCTGTTCTGCTATCATCCGTGACGATGGCTGAGGTCTTCACGAGGTTTTCGCCGGCAGGCCCTACGATAACAGCTTTAGCGTTTTTGTCCGTTTCATCCTTCATAAATTGGGCAGCATCAATGCTGGCCATGTTCCATATTTGAGATGCATCCCTAAACTCGACTTCATCCTCATTTACCCACACGTAGGTCGGCTTCTCCGCCCTACCTTCAACAACAATTGCATCATAACCCGCAAACTTAAGCTCAGCTCCGAAGAGGCCTCCACCAGTAGACCTCATGTATATGCCGGTAAGGGGTGACTTAAAGGCGGCAACCCAGCGTCCCGCACCTTGAGCACCTGTGCCTGTTAAAGGGCCAACGGCAATGACGAGCTTGTTCTCTGGTCCAAGCGGCTTTGTTTCAGGGCTCGTTTCATCATAGATAATCTTTATACAGAAACCCCTACCGCCGATGAAATTCAAAATTAACTCCTTACTCAAAGGTTCGGCCTTTGCAATTAACTTTGTCAGGTTTATTCTAAGAATTCTCCCCATATAACCCCCTAGAAGTGGCTGGGGAAAACTCTCAAGAACATACTTTCCAAAATAAGAGGTCATGCCGATACTCTCCAAATTATGTTTGCATATAAAATACTTTTACCTTCTTTATTTATATGATTAACTGTCATTCGTTCGGCTATCTCCATACATTACCGTTTGTGCACAAGTGGTCATTAATTGATTAAAAATAGTTTTAATTCTGTTTTTGCATATTTAGGGTTGTTACAGATCCCTTTGGTAAGCGTATCTTTAAAGTTCTTAGTTATGGTAAAATAGGAATTTCTGATCTGCTATTAAGGCGTTACCTACACTAGCATAGTTTAACTTTGTGTTCTAAGTCGTTTAATTGAAATGTATTTTGGCAATGGTGCATTAACAGAGGAGCAGAAGTCAGAACTTTCCAGAAAAGTCACAGACCTAATTGTCAAGGAAACAAAGCAGCCACAACATTACACTGGATAATAATTCATGAAGTCCCGGCTGAAAATTGGATGGTTGACCGACTAAAACTGCCAGAGCTTAAGACTAAGCTTCAAATAGATAAGAAATGGCATTATCAACAATTTCAACAATCTCACCTATTCCGGCGCTAAACCCATGAAAAGTTTTAAACCTCTAAGACTTCGCTTTAAGCCAAAATAAAAGCCTGTCTTCGCAAATAGAATTACATGGCAGGTCTGTCTTCTCGAATGGGGAAGCGCAAGGCTTTACCGAAGACTGATGAGATATTTGGCTAATAGAAAAGCCATCCAAGGCTATATGAAGGAATATTTAGGTCACAGAAGTTTAAATTCAAAATAAGTTTAAATAAACTTTTAATGAGCTCTATTCAAGGATAAAGAAGCTTAGAATTCCACGTTTAAAATGCACAAACAACTGAAGAAATAAAAGCCTACTTGAAGTTGGCTGCGAATACTTATGCAGCAAAAGGCCTAATGTTCTTCAGAAAATGTAAATAAGACTTAACCATAGAAAAACTTGAAGGTTGCTGAAAACTTTGAGGGTTATAGCCGACCTGCATATTCATGGACGGCACAGTCGTGCTACAAGCCAAAATATGCGCATAGAGGAGATAGCCAGGTTTGCATGTGTTAAGGGTTTAACGGTTGTTGGCACTGGAGACTTCACTCACCCAAAGTGGATTAGGGAGCTTAAGGAAGCGCTCGTCCCTGATGTTGAAACAGGTCTGTATAGGCCTCTTAAAATCCAGGCTTCAACATATTTCATGGTGTCTACAGAGGTAAGCACTATATTCACCTTTGAAAATGACTTGAAGAAAGTTCATCATGTTATTTTAACTCCGAGCATCGAGATTGCGGATCAAATAAATGATAGACTAGCGAAGTTTGGTGATTTAACGGTTGACGGTAGACCTACATTAAATATGAGTGCACCGCAGCTTGTGGAAGAAGTTATGGAAGTGTCTGATGAGAATATGGTTTTTCCAGCTCATGCTTGGACGCCTTGGTTTAGTGTTTTAGGAGCCTTCAGTGGTTTTGACAGCTTGGAAGACTGCTATCAAGACATGTTAAAACATATTTATGCTTTGGAAACTGGGCTTTCTTCAGACCCGCCTATGAATTGGAGGTTAAGCAAATTGGACAGGTTTACCCTAGTCTCAAACAGTGACAGCCACAGCTTCTGGCCTTGGAGAATAGGAAGAGAGGCAAACGTCTTCGAGCTTAAAAGTTTAAGTTATAAAGAGATAGTAGATGCAATTCGCCGTAAAGATCCGGAAAGGTTTAGGTTTACAGTGGAGACGGATCCCGCTTATGGCAAGTATCATTGGACCGGCCATAGAAACTGCAATGTTTCCCTTTCCCCAAAGGAGGCTATAAAACTTGGTAACATATGTCCTGTCTGCCGGAAAAAGCTGACAAAGGGTGTTGAGCAGAGGGTTGAGGAGCTAGCGGATAGACCAGCAGGCTTCAAGCCTGAAAATGCTATAGGCTTTTTGCATTTGCTACCTCTCTCTGAAATAATCGCGGCAGTTTTGGGTGTGGATTCTCCTTCAACCCAGAATGTGTGGAATGTCTACAATAACCTTGTTAAAAATTTTGGAAACGAATATAGCGTACTTATCGATGCTTCTGAAGAGGAGCTGGCTAAGGCTGCAGACCCCAAAATTGTGGAGGCCATTCTAAGGGTTAGGAAGAACAGGATAAAAGTTGTTCCAGGATACGATGGGGTTTACGGCCGCCTAATGATTTTTGGAGAAAAAACAAGTGAAAAAAGCGTTGGAGAAAGAGTTCAACAGTTAAACCTTGTTGATTTCATGTGATCCTAAGTTTTAAAGCAATTTTTATTAGCCTCGATTTACGATCAGAGTTCTCCGCAGACTCAACGTTTTAGGAAGGGGGAAATTGAAAGAAACTTTAAGCAGAGTCATTAATACGGCGTCTGAAAAGTTCAACGCTGGATACGTAGAGGTTCGGGCCGAGAAACTCTTTAAAACTATGCTTACAGTGAAGGAAGAAACCGTTGAAGCCGCAAAGGAGGGAATAGAAAACGGAGCGGCCATCAGGGTTCTTGTTAACGGAGCATGGGGCTTCGCTTCTGTGGGCTCTTTTGAAAATGAAACTCTAATTAGTGCTTTAAGTGACGCTTGCAGAATGGCTAAAGCAGCCAGCTTAAAGCTTAAACAACCAATAAAACTTGCCAATGCAAAGGCTTTCAATGAACGTGTCATTTTAAGGCCTCGGAAAGATCCTTCGCAAATTTCTGTTGAAGATAAAATAAAGACAACTTTGAATATCGCCCACACAATTTTAAAGCATGACAGCCGCATAAAAAATTGTACAATAGACTATTTGGATCTGGCTGGAAAAAGCTATTTCATGAACAGTGAGGGCACATACATAGAACAGGACAAGCTATATGTATGGTCTAGAATAACAGCCACTGCAAGGGAAGCAGATGTCTTTACCCATAGTCGGGAGGAAATTGGTTCAACTGCCGGCTACGAGGTTTTCGACGTTGAAACCCCTGAAATTTTAGGATATAAGGTTGCGGAGCGCGCAGTAAAACAGTTGAACGCGAAAACACCTAAAGGCGGAACCTTCCCAGCTGTTTTAGGGCCAAACGTGGTCGGAGTTTTCATCCATGAAGCTTTTGGACATTTGGCAGAGGCAGACTTAGCTCTGGCAGGATCTGTATTGTTGCCTAATCTTGGCAAGAAAATCGCCTCAACACATGTGGCAATATATGACGATGGAACAATAGAGGGCGCATTTGGCTCCTTTAAGTACGACGACGAGGGGATCCCGGCGCAGAAAACCCTTCTGGTGAAAGATGGCGTTGTAGTTGGACTTATGCATAACCGTGAGACGGCTGAGAAGTTTAATGCCCAGCCAACAGGAAATGCAAGGGCAGAAGATTTCAGGGTTGAACCCATCATTCGAATGCGTAACACCTTCATGGAACCTAAAGACCATGCTTTTGAGGAGCTTCTAGAAGGCATAAAGTTTGGCTACTACTTCAAAAGTTTCAGAGGAGGTCAGGCAAACTTAGACGGCACCTTTCAGGTTGGGATTCAAGAAGCCTACGAAATAGTTAAAGGCGAAATCAGCAGCCCTGTGAGGAACGCTTCAATAAGCGGAAACACCCTTAACACACTGCATAAAGTTGACGCTGTAGGAAAGGACTTTGAACTTTCCCCTGGACGCTGTGGAAAGGGGCAGACAGCCTTCGTGTGCGACGGCGGCCCCCACATCAGAGTAAGGGAGGTGCTTGTAGGTGGCAGCGCTTGAAGAGGAAGAGGTGCTAAACCTAGCCGAAAAGGTTGTGGACCAGGCCCTAAAGATGGGTGCAGATGAAGCGGAAGCCTTCACTTATCAGGGTTTAACATTTAACGTGGCTATTGATAGGGGACAAATTGCTAAAAGCCTCCGCTTAATAGATAAAGGTTTAGGAATTAGAACCGTGGTTAGAAAGGCAATAGGATTTTCATACACAAATACGCTTGAAAACTGGGAGGCAATTGAAAAAACAATTTCAAAATCCATAAAGTTTGCTATGGCAAGTAAGCCGAACAGAGATTGGAAAGGCCTTCCCGAAGGAAAAGCCTTGCCCCAAACGCGAAAAACCTTCGATGAATCAATCCTCAGGCTTTCCTCAGAAGACTTGGTTAAAATGTCATCAGACATGTTGGATGAAGCTGAAAAAACAGATAAAAGGGTTTTCCAGGTGGAGGGAGGGGTCGGAGCCTCCTATCTGGCTAGAGGAATTGTAAATTCCAACGGCGTTGCCGGATTTGACTATGGAACAATTATTGAGTGTAGCTTAGCAACAATAGCCCGGGAAGGGGGCGATGTAACCCCTATATGTTTTGAATTTGATGCCGACAGAGTGTTAAATATAAATCCGGAGAGAGTTGGAAGGGAAGCGGCACGGCTTGCAGCTTCAGCTTTAAGGGCTAAAAGGGTTAACACAAAAAATATGAAGGTTATCTTCGCCCAATTCGCCCTGCAACAACTCCTCAACTACACTCTTATGAACGCTGTTAAGGCTGATTATGTGCAGAGAAACCAGTCGGCACTTCAGGGCAGAATAGGAGAGCGTATAGCATCTGAACTTTTAACAATATATGATGACGGCTTGCTAGAAGGCGGTATGAGGACATGGAGGTTCGACTGTGAAGGGGTTCCACAGCAAAAAACTTTGGTAATAGAAAGGGGTGTTCTACGCAGTTTCATCTATGACAATTATAATGCAAAGAAGGAGGGAAGGGAAAGCACTGGAAATGCTTTCAGGGCTGGCTACCTTTCAACGCCAAATGTTGAGCCGACCAACTTTAGAATACTGCCTGGAAGAAAATCCCCTGAAGAGCTCATCAGCCAGGTTGACGAGGGCCTTCTAGTATACTCCCTACAAGGAGCCCACAGCAGCAACCCGGCAAGCGGGGAATTCTCTGTGGTAGCCACTCCGGCATGGAAAATTGAAAATGGGAAAATTGCTTACGCTGCCAAAGGCGCAATGCTTGCAGGCAACGTTTTTCACCTAATTAAAAATATTTCATGTATAGCCAACAATGAAAGAAAAATTGGACCACTTGTCGCACCATGGATTCTAGTGGAAAACGTAAAGGTTATCGGAAAATAAAATAAATAACATAGAGACGTCAACTAAAGAAGTGGCGGGATAATTGGAGGCAAAAATAAAGAAAAAGCTGCTTAAAATCAACACATTTCGCCGAATCGTCCAGTTCATTTTCTTCGCGATTTTTATTGCTGTAATTTTCAGGTTTGGCGCCATGCCATTTCTACTTCCAGTCCTCTGGACATGGGGGTTCAGCCCAAACGGCATAGGCGACGCCTTTACAGCCATACAACTTATGCTTAGCGGCTGGGCGCTGCCGACAGTTGTTTTTCCATGGCTGGCTTTAGCTTCCTTCCTTTCGATAGGAGTTTTATTAGGTAAGTCCTTATGTGGGTGGATTTGTCCCTTCGGTTTTATACAAGACATAATCGATATTGTTAAAATTAAAAAGGCTGAAATTTCTCATCAAACTCATAAGAGCATGCTTTACATAAAATATTTTGTCTTGGGAGTAACATTGCTGATTAGCCTAACCTTCTCAGCTGCAAAATTTTTGAAGATAAGTGCAAACTATGAAAAGGCTTTCGGAGTTTTTGCATATGCCCCTTTCACTGTATTAAGTCCAGCTGAAACTTTATTTGCAACCTTGCCGAAAACCATCATGGAATTCTACAAAGCAAGTTTAGAGAAGCCTTTAACCGAGGTCCTCCTTGGGATTTTAAACTTAACCCCACTTTTCTGGGTTCAACTTTTCATTTTAGTAGGCTTCATTGTTTTATCCATATACGTTAAGCGAGGATGGTGTAAATATTTATGTCCCCATGGGTCTATAATGGCTGTCATAAACAGGTTCAGCTTTCTAGGGCTTAGAAGGGACTTAATAAAATGCGTTAAGGGAGAATGTAGAGAATGCGTTAAAGCATGTCCCATGAGAGTTGATATTTTAGACCTCCCATGGGAAAAAATAAACGACCCGGAATGCATATACTGTCTAAAATGCGTTGACGCATGTCCCAACAAAGCTGTTAGACTTAAATATTTATAGGCTAGCGGAAAGCTTTAAGCCCAAAAAGTTTTTGAATATTCTTCTAAAACTTTTTCATAGCCTTTTTTTGTGCTTTGACTTATCTTCCTCCAGTTGAAGACTTCAACAGCTTTTTTATATGCGTTTTCTCTAAGCCTAGTCGCATAAGCTTCGTTTAGAAGCACCCTTGTTATCCCCCATGTTAAAGAGTTCGGGTCGTTTGGGTAAACTTTAACGCCTGTAACGTCATGTTCAACTATTTCTGCCAGTCCACCAACTTCAGAAACTACAACAGGGCTTTCAGCAGCCATGGCTTCGATTGCCACTATTCCAAAGGGTTCATAAAGCGAGGGAACAACTGTAACATCTGCACACCTCTGCAGTTTCCTCAAAGTTTCATCGTCTAAAAAGCCTGTGAAAAACACTTTTTGAGCTAAACCCATATTCCTTACCATTTCTAAAAGGGAGTGTTTCATGTAGCCGTCCCCCACTATTATGAATTTGGCGTTAACATTTTCAAGCACCTTAGGCACAGATTGAATTAGAACGTGAACCCCTTTTTCGTAAACAAGTCTCCCAACGAAAAGCACTATTTTCTCCTCAGGTAAGGCGAATCTTCTTCTAAAATGAGTCAGAGAGGCTTTTTCGTATCCTCTATACTGGCTGACGTCTACACCGTTGGGTATCATTTCAAGCTTATCTTCTGGAAGTCCAAAGGTCAACTTAACATGAGAGACCATGTAGTTGCTGCAGCATATAACCCTCCATGCCTCATAAGTCAGCCATGCTTCTGTTTCATGAATCATCCTCTCATAATCAGAGTGAATGCCGTTCCGTCTTCCAACCTCTGTTGAATGAATTGTAGCTAAAAGAGGTCTTCTGAAAACATGTTTGAGGCCTATGCTTGCAACGGCAACAAGCCAGTCGTGGGCGTGAAAAATGTCAACTCCCCCCAAATTTTTGACTATGGACGCAGCCTCCTTCTGCATATTAATGTTCATGAGGTAAACCCAGCTTGCGAAGTCTGGAGAAGGGTTTTTGTAGGAATCAACCCTGAAAACTTCAAAGCCTTCTAAAGTCTCATGTTTGGGGGCTCCGGGGAAATCGCATGTCACAACATATACCTTAACACCGTTTTTAGCTAGGTTCCTTGACAGATGGTAAACATGAGGGGATATTCCTCCCACAATTCTCGGTGGAAACTCCCATGTTAGCATCATAACAGCCAGTTCGCGGGACATTTAAAACCTTCATCCTGAAATGCTTTTGTAGATTTTTAAAACAGCCCTAATCCAAATGCCTGATTCCGGCTTTACAACTTTTATCTTTTCTCTTGGAACGCCATATATCCTTACCACTTCATTTGCCATCCATTCAGATTTAACAATTAACTTGTCGGCTTCAAAAGTTCCAAGCCACTCAATGCTTTTGATGGCAATGTTTAAAGGCATATTCGCTCCGCCGGAACGGTGGGGTTCTAAGCTTTCAATAGAGTATATAAAAGGTATGTCCAAAGCCTTTTTCAGCGTCGCTGCCGCAGGTATGAAATGCCATTCATGGGCGTCTATGAGATTTATCCCTCCATTCGTTCTATAATAGATGTTAGCAGCCACTCTTTCAATTTCTTGGTTTAATGTTAAAGCCCATGTCACAATGTTTATGTGAGTTTTGACAGGGTTGTTTACTCGGTATGTTTTTACACCTCCATACTCTTCAGCCATTCCAGTTAAATAATCGTGGTATGTAACCACATTGGTTTCAACTTTGTTTTTAGCGAGCTGGACGGCCAGCTCTTTAACATAATTAGCTAGTTCTCCAATAACTCTTGGCGGAAACTCCCAACAGAAAATTATCACACGCATCGGATTCGCCGGCTAGGTGAAAAGGGCGCAGACTTTAATTATCCCCCTTCCAGTAAGGTAGTAACACTTCCTCCCTTCGTTGTCTAAAAAACTTTCAACATACCCTTCACAGCCATACTCGTCGAGAATCCTTTCAACTTCAGCCCTTTCCAAAAGCATAATTTGTGCAAGCTCATCGCTCTTTCTCGCCAAGTCAGGGGCTGTTGCACATAAGTTGTGAAGTGTTTGTAAAATTTTCTCTGATAGAGGAAGTTCCTCCCTCAACTTTCCACCTCAAGGTTTTATATTAGCACTTTATATTATAAAATTTAAATTAAAAATATTTAATCTCACATATAGAATCTTCGAGGTCTTTTACTCTTTCGCTTAAGGTTTTGATTAACGTTTTTCTAAGTTCTCCACCTTTAAGCTTTGAAAGCCTAACTTCTCTAAATTTTTCTTCAAGCTTTTTATCTCGTAACGAGTTCCCTGCCCATTTTTCAAAGTCTCCGCGGTTGTTGTGGAACTCTAAAGACTTAATGTTTACCTCCTCTAAAGCCTTAAGAAATCCCTTTAAACTCCAAGCAATAGTTCCTGTATAATTTTCCTCTCCAACTCCTTTATAAAATAGAAAGGGGTTGTCTGCTGTTATAGACGCAAGCCTAACACGGTTTTCGAAATCCAATATTGCCGTTTGAGCTGTGACATAAGCGTCTATTGGAGAGCTAAAAGGACTAAAGTAGGAGTGAACCTCACCCGGCGCGCCGCCGCCTAAAAACATGTAGTATAAGTGGTCGCTTGTCTGAAAACACCTCCAAATTCTCAAAAACTCTTGATCTTCTGACTCCTTAACAATTGGTTCAATCCTTCTTAAGGAAGTGTAATAAGCCCATTGCATGGTGTTTCCAAGCCAGCAGCTTGCATCCCTTTCTAAATCTGCCCATGAAATTGTTCCCGAAGCTTCTGGGACGTCGATTTCTCCTAAAGGCTCATATTTCGCTAAAACCTCCGAAGGTGTGGACATGTTGAGATTAGGCCATTTCAGAATCTCGTTTGGTAAATGTCTTAGAAAATCGTGGATTCCTGTCTCAGGCCAATGGTGTTCCCCGAAAGTTTCATAGTCTGGAAATATGACTATGCAGTGGCCCTGGGAGGAAGCAAGCCACCTTGCATATTTATCCGCAGTCAGCGGATATTCACTCCACCATCTCGCTGAAAATCGGAATCCAATGTCGTCTGTCAACTTATAATTGCGAAGAAGCACCTTAATCTTCCTGCATCCTTTAGGCCTATAAAGATAGTTTGGAGACTTTTCACGTAGTATGCGCTCCACTCCTTCAGTTAAAATGCCCTTAAAGCCAATATCTTCAGCTATCTTCGCTATGGCGTTATTGTATATTAGCTCTGTATTCTCAAAAACGCTTGGTGTGTATCCCAGCAGGTCTTTAACCGTTCTGTTATGCATTTTCACTTGGTTAATAAATTCTCCGCCATCTGGATAAAGGCTCGCTAAAGAGTGGTGGTAGGTTTGGCATAAAAACTCCACGCACCCAGTTTTAGCCAGCTGCCTGAAGGACTCTAAAAGGTCTTTGCTGAAGCTTTCGCACTGTTCGAGGAATACTCCGGAAATGCTGAATGAAAACTTAACTTTCTTATCTTCCCTGCTGTAAGCATCGATGAGGTCTAGTAATATTTGATTCGAAGGGAAATAACATTTCTTGCAAGCTCTGTCAAAGATTTCCCTATCTAGTTCACTGTCAAAATAGTAGTCGAAGAGCTTCTCCCTACTGATGCGCTTGAAAAGTTTGTTCCCCCAGAAAAAGTCTTTTCTAATTCTGTAAGGCTGGTGAACTTCGAACACGAAAACTATGTCTGTCAAAGCTTTCACACCTCTCTAATTCTTTCAAGCGCGGTATTTCTGGTTTGCTGGAAACACTCAAGGAGTTTGCATTGCTTCAATAATTCGCCATAATTGATAATTAAAGGAAATTATGTCAATAATTAACAAAAATAAAAATGGGGATGTTTTAGGGAGCGCGTTTAGCCGCCGTTTCTAACGCCATAACGCCTGGAAGCTTTTTACCCATGAGAAACTCGATTAAGGCTCCGCCCGCTGTGCTAACATAGGAAATCTTATCTGCCAATCCAAGTTCTTGGAGAGCTGCAATAGTGTGCCCGCCTCCAGCGAGAGAGAA
>JBBITX010000034.1:0-12760 GCA_037440545.1 Candidatus Bathyarchaeota archaeon | reverse complement strand
CCATAATAAAATGCACATTAAACGCGACAGATACCGAGTCTATTACTTTAACTCTGCGCAATACCGGCACGTCCGATGTTGTAATTAACTCTGCTACAGTGAATGGTAATAGCACGACGATTCAAGAGGGTCTAGTGAAGGTTCCGAAGAATGGTAACGCCACGGTGACCTTGGATGCTGATTGGGACGCAGGTTATAGCTACCAGATAAAGTTGATGTCCACTAAGGGCAATTATTTCGTGTATAATGCTGTTGCTCCCGACTAATCTGCAGTGCAGTCTAGAAGTGAGGGGTGGGCTGAGTTTATTCGACTGCCATTTTCCCTCTATTGTTTCCATTTCCCTGTTGGAGGTGCAAAATAGATGGTTGTGGAAATGAAGGAGTATGCTTCGGCTGGAGAGATAGCTGAGACGCTTGAGAAGAAGATTGCTGAAACTAAGAGTATATTGGGCGAGTATCTGCGCAGGCTTGACGACATTAGGGCTTTGGCTGAAAAGTCTAAGAAGATTCGAGAGGTTGTCTTAAAGCTGGCTGGTAAGAAGGCGACCGGTGAAGGTCTTGGCGAGATCACTGTTGGCGGTTTAAACGTTGTCTTAGATTCGAATCCTTTCCATGAACTTACAGCCATTGAGCAGGTTGTCCGTAGCCATCAAGAAAGGCTTTTGGTTTTGCAGAAAGCCCGTGAAGCGTTGAAATGGCTTGACCAGCTTGGAGACACTGAAGGCCTTAAATACATTGTTGTTGAGAATGATGGGGCTCCTGAGCGTATACTCTTCAAAATAGTCTAGAGGGTTCTAAGGCTTTTACTCCGGGCTGGTGAAGCGCTATGGCTGAAAAGGAACTCTATTCTTTTGCCCTAAACAATTTTTTAGATGAACTGCTAAGGGTCTGTCCAGAAATTCAAAAAGCCTTCTTTTTTATAGATGAAGACGAAATCCTAGCTGGAATGGAAGAAGCATCCGGAAACATTTCAGCCCTTGTTTTAAGCGCTTTTAAAGGCGTTTTTGAAAAAAGTGAAATTTTAGGCGGCGTCGAAAGAGTAACAGTTGAAGCCAACAGTGGAGCTGTCAGACTCTTCCGATATGGCCATTATTATTTTGTTATGGTTAATTCTGCAAAGGCTGACACCCAATTTTTGAACATTTTAACAAGAGTTTTAATTCCAACAGTTCTTAAGCTGCTGGACAGAATCAGCCCTACCCCTCTAAGAAGCCAGCCTCAGCCTACCCATGAAACCCTTCAACCTGAAACCCCACAGTCTAATGAAACTTCAGAATTTTTATCTCAAGACAAGCCTGAAGAAGAGTTTAAACCTGAAAACGCGCCTGAAACTCAGCCTGAACATCCATTGCCTCCTGAACCCTTTGCAGTTCAGCTTATTGTTGAAAATGTTGGAGGCTTCCTTTCCAAAGACGCTGTTCGAATAGATATGGATGCGCTTAGTCGCTGGCAAGAAACTTTTTCAGGGAAGAAAATTGATTACGTAAAAATAGAAACAATCCATGGTAGAACGGTGAATTGTAAGGTTAAACCTTTAAAGGACCCAGTTTTTCAAGGCAGGAGCATCATACAGATTCCGGAAAAAATTCAGCGCAGCCTAAAAATCAAAAGAGGCGAGCTTGTAACCGTAAAACCCATAATAGAATAGTGGAAGGCTTATGAATGACTAAAAAAAGAGGAGATGTTAAAAACCCCGCTGAACTGGACTTATTAGAAAACGCTGGTTTAAAAATCAATAGCGTTAACGATTTAAAAGCATGCCTCGACGATATTAAAAGCCTAGACGGCATTATAGGATTCATCCTTAGAAATTCTAAATCCGCCATCATAGACCTGAAAGATCCAAGCAGGCTTATCGATTATGCGATACTCTCTTCTTCAGCCATGGAAGCCGGAGAGGAAGTTTCAGAGATTCTAAAACTCGGCGAATTCGAAGACATAATTGTTGAAGGAGGCACTGTGAACCTTATTTCCATGTCCATAGGGGGGAACAAAGCCACCATCTTCCTGGAAAAGAACGCAGATTCAGAAAAAGTCATAGAAAAACTTAAAATCTTCAAAAAACAGCCTTAAAATCCCACCTTATTTTTCTTTAACTTTTGAAGTAGGTTTTATTCCTTCATGTTTCCAATATCATTTAGACCCGCAGCCATGTTTATTCTTCCATATACTTTCATTTGCATATTTTTCGTTGTTTAATGTTTAAAGTCTTAGATTATGTAACAAAAGCCTTTCGAAGACTAGCCAGACAATGCCATTTTGATTATTTTAACTTTACAAAGCCTTTTATCAAACAAGGCTGTTCTAAAACTTGAGGACAAATGGAAAATAAGGGAGACTGGCTTTCAATATTGATTGAGTGTAAAAATAAAATTCAGGAAAGTATTAAGCCATTGTTGAAAACGTTAAGCCAGCCTCAGCCGAGTCTAGGTGTAGGTGCAGGGGGAGACCCTATAAGGCAGATAGACATTGCAGCTGAAATGGCCATAATACAAACTTTTAAAGACCATAATGTTTCATTCACTTTGATTAGCGAGGAGTCTGGAATAAAAAGTTACGGTGGAAACCCTCAAGAAAACTATGTTACAGCAGACCCTATTGATGGTACAACAAATCTATTGAGGGGTTTACCTTTCTATGCAACTTCCATAGCTGTTTCATCAAAACCCTTGCTCAGCTCGGTTCACACGGCTATCGTGGCGGATCTAGCCCACAACATAGCCTACACTGCTCAGAAGCATATGGGAGCCCGAAGAGACGGTAAGAAAATAGCTCCTTCCAATGTGGAAAGCTTGAAAGAGGCTGTGATAGGCTTAGATCTAAACACGTATAAGGCTAGGGAAACAGCTTCGAAAATAACAAGCCTAATTGAAGAGACTAAGCATATACGCCATTTCGGAGCAAACGCCCTTGAAATGTGTTATGTTGCTGACGGAACAACAGAGGCCTTCATAGATATAAGAGGGAAACTTCGAGCAACAGACACAGCTGCAGCGTGGCTTATAATAAAGGAGGCTGGAGCACAAATAACAACGCCTCAGGGAAAACCTTTAAACATAAAGCTTGACCCGAAACAGAAACTGAAGTTTATAGCCTCCGCCAACAAAGAAATCCATAGAAAAATTCTAAGTTTACTAAAACCGTGAAAAGGAATAAATAAATGTTAACCCCCCTCTGGCCCTATCCAGCCATTCTTCTAAAGACAGGGGAAACGAAAACTCTGGTGGTGGCAGACCTACACATAGGCTGGGAGATAGCCCTATCAGAGAAGGGTATACATGTTCCCACTCAAGCTTCGAAAATTTTGCAGAGAATTAAAAGCCTAGCAGCCAAATACAATCCTGAAAATCTTCTAATAATAGGCGATGTGAAACACACAGTTGCGAAGGCAGAGATAAGTGAGTGGCAAGACATCCCAGAATTTTTCGGCGAGCTGAAAACCCTCTTCAAAGAAATACAAGTAATCCGTGGAAACCATGATGGAAACCTTGAGCCCCTCCTCCCTGAAAACATAAAAATTTTACCCTCAACAGGCACGGTTATCGGCGAGGTAGGCTTTTTCCATGGACATCAATGGCCCTCACCTATCCTTTTAAAATGTAAAACAATTGTTATGGGACACGTCCACCCAGTTGTGACGTTTAGGGATCCAGCCGGCTTTAGAACAACAAGACAGGTTTGGGTGAAGATGGACTGCAACAAAACCCAACTAGCCCAGCATATCCTCCAAAAGCACAAGGTAAAAATTAATAAAAGCCCAGGGGAGGCTCTGCTTAAACATTACAAAGTCAATTTAAGGGTTTCCCAGCTTTTTATAATGCCCTCCTTCAACGAATTCCTAGGAGGGAAACCTCTAAATGAAAGCCGCGGCGAAAAGGCAAATGAAAGAGTTGTAGGGCCAGTTCTACGCGTATGCCAGGCTGAAATGGAAAATGCAGAGATATATTTTCTAGATGGAACATTTCTAGGAAAGTTAAGCCAGCTTAAAGCTCTAAGTTAAGCATAAAATTTATAGAGCCATTTCATATCACATTAAATGGTGAAAGGCATGTCTGAAGAGGATTTTCCAGAATGGTTTAGGAGAAGGAGGCGTTTCCCCTTCTTCGGAGGATATTTCTTTGAAGACATAGACAGAATCTTCAGAGAAATGGAGAAGATGATGGAGGAAGAGTTTAAGGAGTTCACCCAGCGAGTTCCTAAGGATTATGTTAGGGAGCGCAGGCTTCCAAACGGCTCAACAATAAGGGAGTTAGGGCCCTTTGTATATGGTTACAGTATGAAAATAGGGCCCGACGGCAAACCTGAAATCAGAGAGTTTGGAAACGTTAAGCCAAGCCGTTTCGGACCCAAGGTTAAGGAGGAACGTGAACCCCTAGTAGACGTTGTTGAAACAGACGGAGAAGTACACGTAGTGGCAGAGCTTCCAGGCGTGGAGAAGGACGAGATTAAGCTTCACGGGACAGAGGACACCCTAACAATATCGGTGGATACGCCTCAGAGGAAATATCATAAGGAGATAACCCTCCCAGCAAAGGTGAATGTTAAAGAGGCAAAAACCCAATATAAAAATGGAGTTTTAGAAGTTAAACTTCCAAAAATAAAGGAGGAGAAGAAGCCTAAAGGCGAACCTATAAAGATAGATTAAACCAACCATTCTTTTCTTTAACCTTTTGAAGACGTGCTTTTATGGGTGAAAACTCAGAGGATGAAGCCTTAAACGCTGTGTGTAAAGAGGCAAAAGCAGAGGGCAAACTCACTGGGAAAAACCTTACAAGACTATACGAGATTTTCGGCCAGCGTTTCACAAGGGCTCTTGAAGCCTTAAAAGAAAACAGGGTGAAAAAGTATGTTTTTAAGCCCAGCGGAAGGGTTGTATGGGTTGTTGTTGGAAGGGAAAGAGACTATCTAGTAATGCCTAACGCTGAATTCTGCCAATGCGACGACTTCTACTTCAGAGTTCTAGACAGGGAAATACACATGTGCTACCATCTCATAGCCCAGAAAATAGCCCACATCCTAGGATGGTATGAAACAATAGAAGAATCAGACGAGTTATACGAGACTTTAATGGAAGATTGGAGGAAACTATCTCCTTAAATACTTCAACATCACATATGGAAGAGATGAAACTGGTGAGGTTTAAGTGGATATAGGCGCATACTTCGAAACTTTAAAATACATTTTAATGACGGCAACTTTCATAGCCCTCGTCCTAATATTCCTATACATAGTTTATGGAAAGGAGAAAAGCTAGTTTAAAAACTGGTTTTTCTAGATTCTCTCCAGAGGAAAAAGAATATCAAAACGGTTAAAACTCCTAAAATTAAAGCGAACAATATAAGCCAAACCGCTTCAGGCCCAGATCCGAAAACAAATGGGAAAAAGGGGAATATCCATATAAAACCTCCAAAGCTTACATCTCCTCCTGAAAACAAAGCTGCAGCCAAAAGGATTAATATGCCTATCAGAATTAAAAAGAAACCTATGAAAAAAAGTATTTGGAAAACTTGAAGTTTTCCACCCTCCACACTTTTCTCCAAAAGGCTTCACCTTCCAATCAAATAAAACAATATGAAAAATATGAAGAGAATTATTGTAAGTATTATTGAAAGCCATAGGACAGCCCTAACAGACTCCTTATCTGTTCCGAAAACAATTGGGAAAGGCCCAATAATTATGGCTCCACCCCCACGCATTTCGCTTCCACCCTTAAAACTTGAGAGGAAAAGCAACAGGAAGGCGGCTATAACAATTATCACTCCTACAAATATTAATGCGAAGCCTAAAGTGTGATAGGACAGGGGGTCTAAGGCCATTTCCAACCACTAAATTCTGAAGCATAAGGATTTTTAAACATTTTCAAAAAGGTGTAAGATATACAAGTAAGGCTGTTATGATGGACGCTGCGAAAGACGGGATCAGATACTTGTAAAGCCTGCCTAGAGGAGTTTTGAAATAGTCAGCGGTGAAGGTGAAGCAAAGATGGGTTGGCGCTATGAGGTATCCGAGATAGGCGCAAGCGTAAATTAGAGCAGCTGAGCTTGTGGAGAAGTTTAAGGCTCCTGTTAAAATTGAGATGCTTATGGCTATTCCAGCAGGAGGTGAACCTGTTAAAAATCCAAGGACAGCTGGAATAATTGTTAACAAAAATATCATGTTTAGGCTTCCACCAGCCAATAGCGGCCTGAAGATTTCTGATATTCCAGCCTCTCCCATGACGTTTCTCAGGAGGAAGGCTCCATAGGCTGCGGCTGTAATTCCATAAAATCCCAAGCTTTTCAAAGGTTCTGCGAAAACTTTAACTCTTATTTTGAAAAGTATGGCTAAAACTGCTAATCCAGCAAAGGTTGCAATTAAAACGTCGAAACCCTGTTTTGACAAATTATAACTTAAACAGTCTATGAAAACTGTGACGATTAAGGTTGTAAGTATTGGAAGCGAGGCCTTCAAAAAATTTTTAATGTTAGACCCTTTTTCAGCTTTGCATTTTTCCCCTTCCATTTTTTCCTTTTTCGGAGATTTCCAGAATCCTATAAGGTAACCTGCAACCAACATGACGGCTACCACGGGGATTTGCCGTAGAATTACGCCTGTCAGAGTTACACCTGTGAGTGCTGCTGTGGTTATCAGCGAAGGGCTTGTGGGGTAAACTGGGTAAACTGTATGTCTAAACCAAATGTTTATGTAGGCTTTCATTTCAGACTTCATTTTAAGTTTATCCGCTTCAGAATCCACTATGGGCGCAGACATTAATGCCCCTCCAGCCACTGGCAGGAGGCCTATGACGGCTGGAAGTGCACTTAAAACAATTTTTGAGTTTTTAATTATTCTTCCAAGGCTTCGGCTTAAATCGTCAAGGGCTCCAGTAACTTTGTACAGTTGGCTTAACCACATTATCCCAAAAGTTGCAAGTACAACGGCTATTGTAAGCTGTCCCTCAAGGGTTGAAGGATCTGTTGTTGACCATATCACCCGTGGAATTTCAGCCCAGTTAAGGGTTAAAAAGGCAAGGATAAGGGCTGTAGCGTTCAAAGTTATTCCCAAGTTTACATGTTTATAAAGCATAAGCCCAAGACAGATGAAGGATATAGCGATGCCTGTTAATGGTTCCACAAATCCCAAGTTTTAGGCCTATCCCACATTTATAGAAAACCAGAAAATGCAGCCGAACTTTTAACCCTTTCCCATAACACCTTTATCCATCGGCCAAACCACACGTGATTAGCCTTCAAAACAGCCTTTCGCATTAGCCACCTAGGGCAGCTATAATTGTTATTGTTAAAGGCGCAGCTATTGTTAAGATGAAGCCGCTTGTAAAAGCCGGTATTAGGGTTTCCCTGCCGCAGTAATTAACTATTATTGGAAGGGTGGTGTCCATGGTTGTTGCACCTCCCATGGCTATCGGAACATCCCTTCCCATTTTCCTTGCAATAGGTGTGGCTATCACTGTTATAAGCTCCCTTAAGAGGTTAACTGCAAAGCCTAATGCGCCCCATTCCATGCCGAAAAGCTGTCCAGCTAATGGACCGGCTAAAGTGTACCATCCATAACCGGCACACACACCCATAGAGGCAAAAACGTTAACATTTAGAATTATTCCTCCCACAAATCCTCCTGTAAGGGTGCCTAAAGCCGCTGACGCTGGAATTATTAGAACTCCGGCCCCAATTTTCCTCAGTTTGGCTGTTGCCTCCTCATCCAAGCCGAAGGCTAAACCCATAAGGAAGAGGAGGAGAATTAGGGAAAAGTTAAAAACATAATCTGAAACAAACAATTTAAAAGGCGGAAAACCCAAAAAGCCGCTTAAATATCCTGCAACCCCGCCAATTAGGAGCACAGCTAAAATATACTTCATCATGCTCTCACCATTTTTTCCAAGGCCTTAAAGAACAATATTGTGAAAATAAGCGTCAAACCCGAAAGCACAACGGCCTTTAACCCAGCATCTGGCATCAAAGCTAAAAGCTCATTATTAGAACCAACAGTGAAGCCAAGGGAGAAAACTAGGATGAGAATAACCCAGAAGATAAGCCTATTAAGGTTTAAGCGTTTTTTCTCCCTTCTCAAAATGTATCCTAAAGCCAAGCCGAGGAGCAAAGGGAAGAAAACCCTTAAAACATCAAATGGGTTAATCATGCCGCCACCGCTCGCATTATAACCTTGAAAATATAAACCGTTAAGATTTAACCTTATCTTAAAGAAAGCTTTGCTCAATTAATTTACTGCGGCATCTTTCATGGCTGAACGTTAATTACGCCAGAAAATTGACGCGCCTATCGTTAACTGTAGCTTGCGCATTTTGAGGGTGTGTTTATTGTTCAGAGGCCATGATGGACGGCTTCTATTTTTTACTTAGGCGTTGACAAGTGAGGAGTAGGGCTATTAGCGTTTTTGAATCTGCCATCTTCTCCCTCAATATTGTTTTTAAAGCTTGATGGGGCATCATCTCTTCGACTTCGATTAGTTCTCCTGGTTCCGGTTTTCTTCCAACATGTTTTAGGCCTTCAGCCAAGTATATGTGGAGGACTTCGTCGCTGTATCCTGGACTCATACATATGGAGGCCAGCTTGGTCAGCTTTGCTGCTTTGTAGCCTATTTCTTCAGCGAGTTCTCTTTGGGCAGCTTCTTCTGGATTTTCGTTGGTTTCAACTCTTCCAGCTGGCACTTCCAGGATCCAACTGTTTATTGGAGCCCTAAACTGTCTGACCAGAACGGCTGATCCGTTGTCTTTTAGAGGTGTTATGGCGACGGCCTGTCCAAATTTTACAACGTCTCTAATGAAGGTTGAGCCTTTATGCCTGTAAGTTCTCTCTGCTAAAACCACTCTTTTACCTTTGCATAAAATCTTCTCTTCAACAAGCTCCACGTTGGAGTTCAATTTTACACCTTGCCTTTTATTTTTCGCGTCAATTAGAGTTTAAATCTGCTGGGATGTTTTCTTATGGAACCCTAACTCTTCGCATATTATTTCCTTCACTATGGCGTTTGTAAGCAGATCTATGTTTTTAAATGTGTCTTCTGTGAATGATGGGAAAACTTCGCCTATAATCTTCTTAATCTTCAATTTGTAGTTTAGGGGGAGATGCTCTATTTTTCTCTCTGCGGAGGCTTTTATTTCACTGCTAAACCTTGAATTTTCAGTTAGGGGTATGGCGCAGCTTATGTCACGAACAGTCATGGTCAAGTAGATTATTCGATCCATGGGTTTTTCTTTAACAGCCTCCCATGATTGGATTTCCTCTGCGACGGGTTCAAGGATGTATTTTGCGTAGGCTATTTGATCCTCGATGAATCCGCCTTCAATCAAATACTTTGTAACCATATACTCCTTCACAGCCATTGAAGTTCCGTAAATAATCTTCACTGCGTATTCTTGGGGAAAGCCGTGCTCAGCCATTATCCTCCTTAACTCGTATGGAAATTTTATTCTGTAAAACTCTGGGGTTCCATGGATAATAGAATGGGCAACCTGACGTCTAACCCCTCCTAAAACCACGTTTAAAGGCAGGGTTGAAATCTTATCCATGTAAATGCTTATTGTAGGCGTTCCCCTGGAGGCGTCGTGGCATGCGAAAAATCCGCCCTCCTCGGAGCTTTCAAAAACTCTTAGGTTCACAGAGTAAGTGATGGGAGGGCCTAAACGTTCATAACTTTCAGTCATAACTCCTAAAATCTTCTCTAAAAGGGCTTCGTTAATCTCCCCAAACCTCTCAATTTTTATAATTCTCTTAAATAATTCACCCATCCACTTTTCCTCCATATATTATGTTCTGAATTTAAACCAAAAACTTTTTGAACCATTCTAAAATTAACTCCAAAGCCTTATCTAAACCCTTTGAAAAAACATGGTCGGCATTCTCCACTATTTCAATTCTCTTAGGCGTGGAAGCCGCTTCATAAAGCCTATAAGCATGTTCAACTGGGACAAGTTCATCTGAGCCTCCGTGGATAACTAGAATTGGGGGGACATTTCCAACAAGGCGTAAAAGGTCATAGCCTTTCAAATCTTCAAAGAAGCTTTTCTTAAGCCTTCTCCCTGATGGAAGCCTAAGGTATCCAGCTTCTTCCATTAGAATCTTGGAATCTTCAGACCATGGTATTTTGTAAGGTGATGCCAAAGTAACCATGGCCCTAATCCTCTTTTCTCCAGCTGCTATTGCAACCATGCCGCCGAAGCTTGAACCCACAACGCCCAACCTTTCCAAATCAACCTTCCCTGTGCTTTCAAGAAATCTTAAAGCTGCCCTGTAATCTTCAATTCGGGCTGTTAAACATGTATCTTCAAATTCCCCATCACTTTTTTCCAGGCCTTCGCCGCACCCTCGAAAGTTGAATCTTAAGCATGCATAACCCTCCCTGTAAAGCCTTGAAGCAATGGCCAGCCATTTATCGCTGTCCTTGTCTCCCTCAAGGCCATGCAAAGTTATAATGCATGGTGCGCCTTCAAATGGAAGGTGGAGGTTCCCTAAAATTTTTTGGCTCCCAGAGTGAAACCTAACCGACATCATCATCCCTCATCAAACACCTCTAAAACTTTGCTAAACTGCTAGATTATTTTACCTTTAAAGGTCATTATAACCTTAACTGTTAGGAGCATTATCCTTTAGCAACAAGCCCTCTTTCAAGCTTGTCCCCCTCCTATTTGCATTTCTCATGTTTTCCGAATAACATTTAAAACGTGGTTACTTTTCGTTGTTATATTAGCTGAATCCCTTCAAGCATGGATGGGAGGTTTGCTTAGTGTCCCAGCCTTCGGAAAGCCTTGAGAAAAATTTAAGTCTGTTGCGCGTCTCTTGGATTAAGTCCTCAATAATTTTAGGAGTAGTCTTTCTAATTTTTGGGTTAGCAGCGATTTTAATCATTAAATTTTTAGATTTGGAAGGCTTACATTTTTTATCTGAAGTGAAGGATTTTGTTAATGAATATGGCTTAATGGGAATTTTCTTGGCGACAATTTTAGCTGGCACGGTTGTTCCCCTTGGAAGCCCAGCCATAGTTGTGGCGGCGGCCTCCATGGGGGTTAATCCAGGCACTTTGATTTTCGTGTCCACGGCTGGATTCACCCTTGGCATGGCTGTTAATTATGGCTTAGCCTATGGTTTTGGAAGGCCCTATGTGTTGAAGAAAGTTGGCGAGCGCAGGCTTAATGAGATTTCAGCCTTATGGGGGAGGTGGGGCTGGATAATTTATGCCTTTTTTGGACTGTTACCCTTCTTGCCTGTGGAGTTCTTATCCTTGTTTTGCGGGTTGATAAAAGCTCGGTTCATCCATTTCCTCGCCCTGACATTTATACCGAGATTCTTTGTTTCCGCATTTCTAGTATACTTTGGAGCAGTGCTGGGCTGTTGGCTTGGAATAACCTAAATTCAAAGTTTCCGCTATCCTAATCAGTTAGGCATGTTTGAGCATGAATTATTAAACCATTCAAAATTGAGGGAAAATTGTTTATTAGGGTTTGCTAAGTAAATCCTCCCAAGAGAAGCGAGGCTAAGGTTGCAATTGCAACTATGACTAGGGTTTCAAGCAGGGTTATTTTCCAGTTCACCCTCGTCTTCCTAGAACGATATTGTACAAGGAAAACGCCTACAGCAACTCCGACAAATCCAAGGGCTGTTAGGATGTTAACTGGGTTGGGCAGGGCTAGATAGGCTAATATTGGAATGCTTCCAGCAGAAAAAGTTGTTGCGCTGCATACCATGGCAGCGTACAGGTTTGCCCGATTCACCTCCCCCCTAAGAATTGTAAACAAGTTTCTAAGTAGAATTATGGATTTGTCCCTTTCCTTTTTATCAGGAATGTCGCTGAGGCTGAAGTTCATTAAAGTTTGAAGAGTTTTAATGTCCGCTAAATCTTCAGTTATCCCGCCCAGGAGAAAGCTTGAAAAGTTAGTTATAGCCACAGCCGTCAAAGCCAGAAGGGCAGCGAAAGCAGCTGTTTTAAAGGATAAACCTGACATGAATGAGGATAACACCACAACAAGGCCTGTTATGGAACCATCAACAATACCAGCAACAACCTCCATTATAGGATCCTTCTTCAACAGAAGGCTTTCCCACTCCCTGCTTAACCTTAAACCTTGAGGGGTTAAACAAACCGATTCGCCCTCCACCAAAAGTAAGCCTTCAGAAACCATTTCCTTTAACGCCCTCTCCAAATCTCCCATCTCAACACATACCCTTCCAGCACAAACCCTGTCAATACGCCTTTTAAGCAAAACCTTACTCAACATTGACTTTTTCCTCAAAATCAACAAAACAACAACTTTTATAACGTCAGGCAACTCTTGAATCTCAAAGGACACTCAGCAGATCACCGTTAAACATACAAGCGAACACCATAAAAAACAAAAAACTAATAGTTAAATATTTTCAAAGCAGCTAATAACTTAAACTTTTACCCTCTGCATCTCCTTTGGCCCCAATGAAAATGTTCCACTCATAGCTGAATAGAAATATTGCCGTTTAATCAGCAGGTAGAAGGGAAAACAAAAAATAATAATAGAATTTGGAAAAAGTCAACTTCCACTATGAACATGCATTAGAACACCAAAAACAAAGGACAGCTACACCTAATGCAGCCTAGCCAAACCTGAATAAATACATAAAAGAAATGGAAAGCTTTAGAATCTTTCAGGAAAAGAAAATAAATAAGCCTTCGCATAACAGTCACCTGGTCGGATGTAAAGCGGCCGTAGTCTAGCCTGGGCTAGGACATCAGCCTGCCACGCTGACGACCCGGGTTCAAATCCCGGCGGCCGCAC
>JBBITX010000033.1:0-13594 GCA_037440545.1 Candidatus Bathyarchaeota archaeon | reverse complement strand
AGATGCGGGAGGAAGAGATTTGTACCCGAAATGGCGGTGGGGGGCAGCCCCACCAGTCTTTCAATCTAAATAATTTCCTTCATTTTTTAAGATCTCCGACTCCACTGTTTCGGGTTGCAGGTTGACATGGGAAATTTACGACTTTGAGCATAGGATTGCCAAGTATAGGCGGGTGATAGGAGGGCTTAGGAAAGGCGATGTTACGCTTAAGATGCTGGATCATCTTGTGAGCCCCGGCTAAGCGAGGCAGCCAGCAGCCATAAGCAACCATGCAGTACATCTAGTGGCGGTTTTTGCGCCTCGTAGAGTTTGACGTAGACATGGCTACGCGGAACGACGTTGAGCGCTTGTAGCCAAAATCAACGACAACAAACGTTGGAAGGAGCAGCTAAATACTATAAGAGGGTTGTTCCCCCATAGGCTGACACAGTATTCAAAGTGTGGAACTTGTAAGGTGAAGCGCCAGCCCCGCCTGAAGTAAGCTGATTGAGCTTTCTATATTTTTCTTAGAATCCAGAAGCCTCTCCACAGCCCTTTCCCTCTCAGTTACATCAAGAGGCTTTCCACGAGACATATACGCCCCTGCCATGACACAACAGCCGCTGTCTTGAGAATTGGAACGCTTTGCCCGTTAGCCTTTATCAGAACTCGTTCGGATTTATCCACGGTCTGCCTAGCGAGCAGATTCAGCCCTAGACTAGGCTTCTTGAAGGGATTTCAGTAAACCCCTCCAGTCAACGTTCTCTGCTACAAGCTGTTTAGCTAACTTAATTCTTCGTTTGTCGCTGTATTTTATCTTGCCGGCAATATCCTGAAGCATGTTCACGGTGGTGTATGTGTCGTAGGGCACAAGCAGTACAGGTACACCTCTCTCTTGGGCTTTGTTGAGGACTAGTGGGCTTGGATGAATGTTACCCGTGAGAAGCAGCAACGATGTATCCGTCTCCAATGCTACTAAACAAACGTCCGGCCTATCCCCACCAGTGATGACAGCTTTTCTAGGTGAAGCTCTGAAGTATCTGAGGGCAGCGTCTGGTGTCATAGCTCCTATAAGGTATCTTTCAACGATAACCTCTACCAGCTTATCCTCACATGCAAGCACTTCAGCGTTTAGAAGTTCCTTGATTTCCATTGCCGTTGGGCTCCGCATTTCAGTTTTATCAGGTATAATTCCCCACACTTTAATGCCATTTCTTTCTAGGAGCGGCAAGTAAATTCGCCTAATCCTGTCCATGTCGGCGTCCGCGACGCCGTCCATCACAAGTCCAAGGAAGGGAACATCCATCCAAGAAACGTGGTTTCTCTCCGCAACTATGACATCTATTACCGCGTCTGTATGAATGGAGGAAACCATAAGAACTTTTAGGCCTAGACGTTTACATATTTCCAAGGCTGAAAGGTTCACTGAGCTGCCGAAGAATACGTCGCGTAGCATCTCAACGATAACCAAATCCTTATCCATGGCCAGCTTTTTGAAGCTCTCTTCTATGGTTTCGAGAACCATGTCGCAATCCATACTGCTCAGTTTCTCGATATAATGGTATCCGAGCTGGACGGGTGATATCACCCTTAAATCTTCCTGAATTCCGAGGAGCTCCCTCATTAATAGCACATCTTCATCTGTTCTGATGTTTCCGTAGGGAATGTTGCTCCAGCTGAAGGGCTTGAAGTATCCAACTTTTAAGCCTTCATCCATTAAAACTTGGGAGACCCCTAAGCAGAAGGCAGTTTTGCCGAAATGCTCTATTCTGGGGGAGGTTACACAAATCCTCAGGGGCTTTTCATGCAAACCTTTCATCACCTTTTGAACATTAGGGTTATCTTGACGTCCAAGGCTAAAGAGTTTTTCCCCTTCTCGTAGACGAATAATGGGTTAATATCCAACTCAGCGATTTCCCAGAAGTCCATAACGAGCCTTGAAACCCGAAGTAGAACATCGACAACAGACTCAACATCGGATGGAATTTCGCCCCTAAAGCCTCGTAGAAGCGTGTAAGCTTTCGTTTCCATGATCATCTCATACGCCTTCCTCCTACTTATAGGAGCCAACCTGAAGCTGACATCTTTTATGAGGTTGACGTAAATTCCCCCAAGTCCAAACATTATGAGTGGGCCGAACTGTGGATCCCTATGAACTCCTACTATGACCTCTTTGCCCGGAGGCACCATTTTTTGAACCTCAACTCCGTACACGCGGGCTTGAGGCATGAGCGTCGCAGCGTTTCTCATTATGACGTCATAGGCGTTTTCAAGTTCGTAGTCTGACTTGATGTTTAATGCTAAGCCCCCGATGTCTGTTTTGTGCATTATATGTGGCGAAACGATTTTCAAGGCTACTGGGTAGCCTATGCTGTTGGCAATTGTTATTGCTTGCTTAAGGTTCTGGGCGAACCCGCCCTCGGGAACCATTATGCCATAGGCCTTCATGATGGCCTTTGTTTCCGGGCTTAAGAGCACCGTTCTATCCTCAATCCTAGCCCGTTCAATGATCCGCTTAACCGTCGCAATGTCCCTCTCAAATTCTGGAATCTCCTCTTCATAGTACTCGCTGACAAATTCCCCATATAACTCCATGTTTCGAAGGGTTTTAACCGCCTTCTCCGGAAACTCATATACGGGTATATGATTCTCCTTTAGAAGTTTCACTGCCTCAGCCACAGCCTCGCCGCCCATGAAAACTGCCAGGACGGGTTTTTCGAGGTTCTCCCTATGGGCTTGAATTATGGCTTCAGCAGTTTTAAGGGGCTCTGTAACCGCCTGGGGGCTTAGGATAACCACGACGCCGTCGACTCCGGGATCCCTTAAAATAACTTGTAAAGCCTTAAAATAACGTTCAGCCGACGCGTCTCCCAGCACGTCCACGGGGTTTATGACCGAAGCTTGCCGCGGCAAAAAAGCCCGGAGGGCTTCAATGGTTTCTGTAGATAGCCATGACAGACTTAAACCGAAATTTTCACAGCTGTCTGTGGCCACTATTCCGGGGCCACCGGCGTTTGTTACAATTGTAACGTTTCTGCCACGGGGGATGGGCTGATATGCAAAAGCCTTAGCATTATCAAACAATTCCTCAACAGAGCTGACGCTAATGACTCCGGCCTCTTTGAACGCCGTTTCATAGGCTACGGCGCTGCCAGCCATAGAGCCAGTGTGAGATGAAACCGCCCTGACACCAAAGTTTGTTACACCTGCCTTAAAAATTACTATGGGCTTGATCCTTGAAGTTTCCTTGGCAACCTTGAGGAATCTCTCGCCATCGTTTATCCCTTCCACATAACACGCTATCACGTGGGTTCCGCTATCATCTTTTAAAGCCTCTATAAAGTCGATGACGTTGAGGTCGGCGCTGTTGCCCAAGCTGACCATGACACTGAAACCTATGCCCTCCATGGGAGCCCAGTCAAGGATAGCTGAACACAACGCTCCGCTCTGGGAAAGGAAGGCAATTCTTCCAGGTAGAGCCTTCGAGGAGGCGAAAGTTGTGTTTATGGGAACAGACGTGTTTATTATACCTAAACAGTTGGGGCCAACCATTCGCATGCCATATTTTCTGCAAATGGCAAGGAGCTCTTTCTCAAGCTTCGCCCCCTCCTGACCTATTTCCCTAAAGCCGGCTGATATGACTACTAAGCCCTTAACGCCTTTCTCCCCAGCCTGCCTTGCAACCTCCGGAACTATGGCTGCTGGGACGGCTATTACGGCTAGGTCAACGGGCCTTTCCACGTCAAGAATGGATGGGTAACACTTTAACCCGCATAATTCGTTTGCTTTAGGATTTATGGGGTAAATGGAACTATTAAACCCGCTCTCCATAATATTCATGAGTATGCGGTTTCCAACGGAGCCCTCCTGCCTAGAGGCTCCTATAACCGCCACCGATCTGGGCTCCAAAATAGCGCTAATGTCTTTTCGATTCAACCAGCGGACGCTCCGTTAAAGAGTCATTCCATGTAGGCTTTAGCCATACATAAAAGGGTTTCTAGACGAGGAATCGCCTATCGTTATTAAGGGATAATATAACTTAAGTAGTTTAATGGATGGTTCTTTGGGCCTTTCGAACACTTAAATTTAGAATAGTTAAAATCGAGGTTCCAGAGGCCTGCAATGTGACTCTCGAAATCATTCACTTCATAAAGACCATGGAGGACCTCTGCGAAGCTCTCGTGAATGCTTTTCCGGAAATAAAGTCTGACGTAGGATTCTGCGAGGCTTCAGCCCCTCAAATTAATAAAAGCTTATTTGGCCCTTCTATTTTCAGTTTCCCCCTTCAAAATTATTTTGCTACTAAATCTTTTCCTGCATGCACATGCATGGGAGGAACTGAAACGGGTATAAAGCTAAATTTCATGGCTAAAGAAAGGGTGATCCTTAAAAGTTTCTAGTAGTTTTCTGGGGCTGAACGTGTTTAACTTCCTGTTTGGAAGCTGTTTGCCTATTTTCGGTATGAGCCCTACACCGTCTGTTCCAAGTTTACAGGCTATTGCATGCTCGAAAAGTCCAAGGGTTTCAATTTCTGCGATGTATTTTCGGCATTGCGCCAACTTCAAAGCCTTCCACACTTCTTGTGTTGAAGCGCCTATTATTATTAGTCTGTCAAGTAATGCTTTCACCCATTTTTTGTAAAGTTTTAATTGCTTTTCTGCTAGTGTGGCTTCAATGTAGTTTTTTTCTATGCTTGTTATTTTAACTGTCAATGGCGTGTTTTCATTTATGCCATATAGTTCAGTTATCTTTTGCAGGGCCATTTTCCTTCCATCTGCAAGCTGAGCCTGTAGATATTTCAGAGGTATTGTGGCAGGTATGGGTTTTGGGGCTGTCACTCCTATATCTATGCTTATTTCGCTTTTACTTTCGCCTATTTTTTCCACGTACCCCTTCACATTTGCGAATCTCTCAACATTTTCAATGCTGACGGGGCATAGGCCTATTTCAGCCTGCAGAAGGTTTAATGCAGCTTTTTCATCTTCTCCTGAAATTTGTGCTTGAACCCACCCATGTGGTGAAGCCTCAACCTTTCCAATCGATGTTTTCAAGCCTTTAAGTTTGTCCTTTAAGAAATCTTCAACAAGTTTAAGCTGGTGATCTTCATAGAGTTTGGTTGAAAGCAATACAGCGGGCATTAGGAATCTCCAATTAAAGCTGACATTTCCTCGTGCATTTTCTGTATCCTGCGAATTGCCTCGGGAGGCAGCTCTCTTGAAAGCTTTTCAATAGTTTTTTCAATTGAAACCCTTTTTGAGCCTTCAATGAGCTTGTCGGCGTATGAAACTATCTTCTCTTCAATTGTCTGGGGAATATATGAGCCCGATGGCCATCCTAGCCTTTTAGCCTCCTCGGCTGTTATTCCCCCTCCCACATGTCGCTTTATTATCGAAATTACCTTTTCAGATAGACCTATTTTTTTAGCAATTTCAGCTCCTACAATTGCGTGGTGGACGCTGTGGGTTTTTGACCTGCCTATGTCGTGGAGTAGAGCCCCAATTTCTACAAGCTTAAGGTTCACGTTTAATCCCTTACCTATGCAGGCCTCTGCCATCTCGACAGCCAGCTTTCTTACAGCCTCACAATGTTTTATCACACTTACGGTGCAGCCGCTCTGCCTGAGAAAATTTAAAGCTTGCTCCTTTGTAGGAAGCTTATCACTCACCCAGCTCCTTCCTTAGCTGCTCAATTTTCTTCGTGAGAATCCTAACCATCTTATCGTTGTTGTAATGCACTAGAGGCTTGCCGCACGTGGAACATTTGAAGACAAGTTCAACAGCCTCTTCAAAGGGGATTCTTCTGCAGCCGGGCGTGCCGCAGTAATAGAAGTCATGGTTCTTCTCATATTCCAACCTAATATTGAGCTTTTCAAACACCCTCTTTTTCTGGCTTAAAATGAAACCCTCAAGCTGGTCTGTTTGAAGTTTCCAGTGGAAAATGAACCAACCTGTCTTTGGATCTCTCTCCCTCCGCAAGCTTACAAGAGAATGGTCGTAAAGCTTGTAGAGAATTTTACGCACGTTGTTAAGCCTTATACCCGTTTTATTTGCTATCTCGTCGTCAGTTATCTCCTCAGAGTTTTTCAGCATTTCAATTAGTTTAACTGCTTCCTCCTCGCCTAAAGCTTCTGCAACTTTCATCAACGTTGCATCGTCTATTGTAGACAACATTTCTACCCTTTCTCTGCCTCTTCGTTGAAACTTCCGCCTCAATAATATATATGAGTTTAAATTTAAATCTCTTTTTCAACCTTAAAAATTGAATTAGCATCCCTCATGATTCTTAAAATTTTCTTCCCCCTCCTCTGCGGAGATATCATAAGCTTGGCGCCATCAAAGGTTCTGGCCAACTCTTTACCTTCAAAAAACCTGTCTAAAAACACTGCAAGGCTCGCACATTCAGAGTGAGGCTGATTTCCAATAGCCACATTGAAGTCTGAAACCTCCTCAGAGAAAAAATCAGCTGGAACCTTTTGGCTTCCAACAATAACTAGAATGTCTTTACCTGAGGCTTTAATTCTGTTTAGAACGTCGCTTGTTTCAATGTTTTCTCCGTAGGCTGTTAGGTGTACAACTATTCCGCCTTTAGCCTTCCAGTCTTTAACAGCCTTCTTCCAAGGTATGCCCATTTCTAATTTGAAGGGCCCTCCCCAAATTTTTGTAACCTTATCAACAGTCTCCCTAATTTTAAAGTCTTCAATATCTGAAAGTATCATTCCTGATGCCCCTAAAGCCCTTGCAGTTAAAGCCACATGCGATGTGAGCCTGGCATCCCTCTTAGGCCTATGCCCCCATCTTAAAACTACGATTTTAGGCTTTGAACATTCCAACTTCTCCACCTAACTCTTCAACTTGGCCTTTCACTTTCTCAGAGAACCATGGAACAGCCTCAAAAAACACTTGGGCGCTATCTCCGAAATATTTTACTTCTAAAACGTCAACCCGGCTGAAAAGCCACGAAAGGAAGGACATAGCCTCGTTTGTTAACGGAACTGTAAATTTGACCTGGGCATAATTTCCTAAATTTTTAATTATTTCTGCTTTTAGTTGATCAAGGTTAATCTTGTAAAGCGCTGATATTGGCGTAGACCTTGGAGCCTTACTGCCAATTTTCTCAACCTTCATTTTAATTTCATTATCAGATAGCTTATCTATTTTGTTAAGGGCTGTGATTATTGGAACGCCTGAGGCCCCTATACGATCTATTGTTTCAAGGCATACTGAAAGCTTTTTCTCAACGGTGGGTAAATTTTCGCTTAAGTCCAAAACAAGGAGCACAAGATCTGAAAATATTGTTTCTTCAAGTGTTGAGTGGAAAGCCTCAATAAGGGTTATCGGAAGCCTGTCTATGAAGCCTACAGTGTCCGTTAGTAAGTATTTCTTCTTTGAAAACTTTACAAGCCTTGTTGTTGTGGATAAGGTTGTGAAAAGACCCTCGTCCACGGGAACCTCCTCCTCTGCAATTGCATTGAAAAGAGAGCTTTTCCCAGCGTTTGTGTATCCTGCAAGTGAAATTGATGGAAAGCCAAGCTCAGCTCTTCTTTCTCTGTGTAAAACACGTTTCCTTCTAATTTTCCTAAGCTTATCGTTTATGGTTTGTATCTGCCTTTTAACTGTTTCATAATAAACATCAACCTCGTATGCTCCAAGCCCCATGAAGCCAGGCTGCTCCCCCATCTTCGCAAGCCTAACCCTCTCCTTCGCCCGAGCCAGCTCATATTTAAGCCTAGCAAGCTCAACTTGAAGTTTCGCCTCTGTAGTTGAAGCCCTCCTAGCAAATATCTCCAGAATCAGTTGGAAGCGGTCTATTGCCTCGACGCCTGTGGCTTTGGCTATGTTGTAAGCTTGAACAGGCTTCAATGGATTGTCAAAAATGATTTTCTCAGCACCTCTCTCCTTGACAAGCTCAGCGAGCTCCTTAATCTTCCCGCTTCCTATCTGATAACGTGGATCAGCTACTCTAATCTGCTCCACTTGACCCACAACAGTGTAACCTGCAGATTCCGCTAGGCTTTTAAGCTCCTCAATTGTTGAAGGTTCAAATGGCCTACGCCTATGCACAATAACAGCTTTCGTTAAGTTTTCTCCCCCGGCTCAACCCTCTTCAGACGCATCAAATCTCCTAAAGTCAACTCTCGGCTCTGAGGCCTCTGAGCTGGTAAACTTGAAGCTTTCTCCTCGGTTCCAGCGGGAACTAGAAGCTTAATTCTCAAGGCGTGTTCAAGTTTAGCTGCAAGCCTATCATTTGGAATAATCTTTTTAGTTTCAATTTTTTTAAGCACTGAAACCTTCTCACTTATTTTTTTACCAAGCTCCTCATGGGAAAGCCCCATTTGCATCCGCGCCTCTCTTATTTTCACATCAAAGTCTTCTACAAGCTCCTTTGACGCTTCAACGCCTCCAGCTCTTTGTGCTTTTGATTTCGCTGTTTTTGGAACGCTTCCCATTGGCGTTTTTAAGGTCTGCTGAGACTTTTCAACCTCTTCAAAAACTATTTGGCCATGCCTTGAACATTGGCTGCATACCATCAGTTTTGCGCCTTCTATTATGGCTTTAACAGGTTTGCCGTGAATTTTACGCCCGCATACTTCGCATCGCAATGCTAATCGCTCCTAAAATCTTTTATCAATTGGTTATGTTTATAGTTGTCGAAATAACAACGGCCTGAAGGCTGGCAGATACCTTTGGAAAACGCCTTAAACAGAATTAGAAGCGTGGCAGACTACCAGTTCGGAGAGGGTGTAGGAGAGAAGCTCTTCCCTGAAAACGTAGATATAGTTTACTCGAAGAAAACTGGCAGAATCCGATACGTTTATTTAAATGGGAAGAGGCTTGCAACCCTTCGCCCTAAAGACGGACTTTTCTCGCTAAGCATTGAAGGGGCGAGGAGAATTGTGGATAATGCCCCTTCAGCCAGATGCTTTGTCACTGTTAAAAATGACGTTTCAAATTTTGTGGAGGAAGGCAGCGATGTTTTCGCCGCCCATGTTTTAGAAGCTGACAGCGACATACGGCCTAAAGACGAAGTCATAGTCCTCAACGAGGAAAGGAAAGTTTTAGCTGTCGGTAAGGCTTCCTTGTCAGGTGAGGAAATGAAGCTTTTTAAAGGCGGTGTTGCAGTAAAAGTTAGACGCGGATGTTTAGAAGAAAGTTAAGTATGAGAGGCCTGTTTAAATTTAATGAGGGAGAAATTTGATGCGTAGAAGAGTAAGCCCTCGTGAAGCTAAACGTATAATGCAGAGAATGGGGTTAAGCATGGATTCCGTTCCTGACGTGGAACAGGTAGTTATAAAGACAACTGGAAAAGAAATAATAATCGAAAATCCAGAAGTGGCAGTTTTAGATGTCCAGGGGCAAAAAATGTTTCAGGTTGTCGGAGGGAGAATAACAGAGAAAACCGTGGAGCGTAAGCTTGTCATACCAGAGGAAGACGTTAGGCTTGTGGCGGATCAAACTGGAAAAAGCCTAGAAGAAGCTAGAAAAGCCTTACAGGAATGTGAAGGTGACTTGGCAAAAGCCATTCTTCTCCTCCAATCAAAATTCTAATGTAGGTTTTCAAAATCCTAATTTAACACGTGGAACATTTATATTTGGAGTGCTATGTGTGTTTGACATTCTTTCAGTTGGACACTTCTCCATAGACGATATTTTCCTACCTCAGAAAAGTGTTCCATACATCATCTTAGGAGGCTCGGCAGCCTATGTTTCTCTAGCCGCTCAAATTTTAGGCGCAAAAACCTCAGTAATCTCTAAGGTGGGCTTAGACTTTCCAGAAGCCTATCTATGGTGGCTTCGACAGGAAGGCGTGGATTTATCCGGCGTTATAAGGGTTGAAGAGGCCAAGTCCACCAGATTCGAACTAAGATATTCCAGCGACTTTTTAAGCCGAGAAATGCGACTTAAGTTTAAAGCGCCGCCAATAACTGTTGATGATTTGCCTAAGAGTATGGAGGCTAAAGCTGTTCAAATAGCGCCGATAGCACGGGAAATTTCAACTGAAGTTGTTGAGAGGCTTAGGGGTTGCGCTGATTTTTTATCCCTTGACCCCCAAGGCCTCATAAGGATTTTCGACGAAAATGGAAAAGTAAACCAGGGCCTGCTTGAAGATAAACGAGTTTTAGAGCTAATAAACATTTACAAATCCTCAGAGGCTGAAATTAAAGCCGCAACAGGCAAGGATGATTTAACTTCTGCCATTAAGGCAGTACACGACTTCGGAGTTGAAACAGTCATTGTAACTTCGGGAGCTAAAGGTGCAACACTTTCTGTGGAGGGAACAGCCTACACGGTTCCGTCTTACAGCAACGTCAAGGTTGTAGACCCAACGGGTGCGGGAGACGTTTTTATAGGAGGTTTCCTCGCAGAATATGTTTCAGGGAAAGACTCCCTTTGGTGTGCATGTGTAGGTTCAGCCGCAGCCTCAATCGCAGTAGAGGCGGTAGGCCCAACTTTTCTAAGGGATAAAGCTGAGATCTACAGGAGGGCCAATCTGCTTTATGGAAAAGAAATTAAGCCATAAAGCGCATTTATTATCGGTTCAATGTTTGAAGAGGCGAAATGTGAGGGCTAAATTTGGGGCGTGTGGCTAAAGGCGTAAAATGCAGCGTTTCAGGATGTGGAAGAGAGGCAAAACGCTCCCTCTCAACAGGAAAAGTTATGGCGGCCGGTTTAAACGTTGGAAGCGGCGAGAAACGAGCATATCTATGTGAAAACCATTATAAAGAGTATAAGAAGAGGACGAAAAAGGATAGGAAAATTGAGCAGTGGCGATATAAGAGCGTATAAAAGCGAGGGGGAACGGCCTAAAAAATGCGAATTTTACAGTTACACTCCAACTATATAGAGTACAAGCCTATACAGAAAGAGTTAGAAATGGCTGAGGAGGCTGAAAAAGAGGAGAGGCGGCTTGAAGAGATTGTTGTGCTTTTTACCGCTGTAGAGAATGGAGATGGCGAGGAAACAGCCAGAAAGGCCATAGAAGAGGTTAATGGCTTCCTTGAAAAACTTAAGGTGAAACGCATATTAATCTACCCATATGCTCATCTAAGCAGCAACCTTGCCAAGCCTCATGAAGCCTTAAAAGTTGTTAGGGCAATGGAAAATTATGCCAAAGAAAAAGGTTTGGAGGTTTATCGGGCGCCTTTCGGCTGGAACAAACAGTTTACAATTTCGATAAAGGGACATCCGCTGGCGGAGCAGTCTCGAGTAATACTTCCGTCAGAGGTGGAGAAAGAAGAGGAAGCTGAAAAGTTTTCTGAAGCTTTAAAGGCTGAGGAAAAGCTGGAGTCTTTATGGTACATACTTCAACCAGACGGGAAGATGATCCCTGTTGAGGAATACAACTTCGATGGAAGAGAGAATCTTGAAAAATTTGCGAGGTATGAAATATCAAAAGTCAGGGCAAGCCAGCAGATGCCTCCCCACGTCCCCTTAATGAAGAGGCTTGAAATAGCAGACTATGAACCTGGAAGCGACCCGGGAAATATCCGCTGGTATCCTAAAGGTAGACTTATCAAATCCCTAATTGAACAGTATGTTACAGCTAAGGTTATAGATTACGGCGCAATGGAAGTTGAAACCCCAGTTATGTATGATTTTCAGCATCCAAGCCTTTCAGATTATATAAACCGTTTTCCAGCGAGGCAGTATCTTTTAAAATCAGAGGATAAGGAGCTTTTCCTACGTTTTGCCGCCTGCTTCGGGCAGTTCCTCATGGTTCATGATGCCCAGTTCTCTTATAGACATATGCCCCTGAAAATCTACGAGTTGACACGTTACAGTTTTAGAAGGGAGAAAAGCGGCGAAGTTGTAGGTCTAAGGCGGTTAAGAGCTTTCACCATGCCTGACTGCCATGCTTTCTGCACAGATCTTGAACAGGCTAAAAAGGAGTTCACTGAAAGATTCAACCTCTGCATTCACGTGTTAGAGGAAATAGGATTATCGAAAGAAGACTATGAAGCAGCATTACGTTTCACAAAAGACTTCTATGAAGAGAACAGGGATTTCATAGTAAGCCTTGTAGAAAAACTAGGCAAACCAGTCCTTGTTGAAATGTGGATGGAGCCGTTCTTCTACTTCAGGCTGAAATGGGACTTCAACTTCATAGATAACCAAGACAAAGCAGCAGCCCTCTCAACAGACCAAATAGACGTGGAAAATGCAAAGAGATACAACATAACATACGTCGACGAGAAAGGTGAAAAGCGTCACCCCCTCATCTTACATTGTTCTCCAAGCGGAGCAATTGAAAGATGCATATACGCCCTACTGGAAAAGGCATGGAGAGAGCGCATGAAAGGCGTGGCGCCCATGCTTCCAGTATGGCTTTCGCCAACACAGATTCGCATAATTCCAATGTCGGAAAAACACCTAGAACACTGCAGCAAAATTGCTGACGCCCTAGAGGCAAAGCAAATACGGGTTGACATAGATGACAGAAACCTAACGCTTCAAAAGAGAGTTAGGGAGGCCGAAATGGAGTGGATTCCCTACATAATTGTCTTTGGAGAGAAAGAGATAGAATCAGACGTCCTGCCAGTAAGGGATAGAAAAGCCGGGAAGATACGTAAAATGAAGCTCAACCAGCTGATAGAGGAACTGGAAGCCCAAATGTCAGGGAAGCCTTTCAAAGCTTTACCCCTGCCTAGAAACCTTTCAAAAAGACCTCAATTTTACAGCTGAGCTAACACTTATATGTAACATACAAACAAATATCAACCATAAATTTGAAAAATCACTCTTAATAAGGGGAAAAATTTGGAGAAAGAACCGCTTGTTTACATAGACGGAGAATTTTACCCGAAGTCTCAAGCGAAAATCTCAGTTTATGACCATGGACTACTATATGGAGACGGAGTTTTCGAGGGAATACGAGTATACAATGGAATTGTTTTTAAGCTTAAAGAACATGTGGATAGACTTTATCGGTCAGCCCATGCAATAATGCTTCAAATACCCCTAACAAAAGAAGAAATGATAAAAGCCGTCCTTGAAGCCCTCAGAAGAAACAACCTTAAAGAAGCCTACATCCGCCTCTTAGTCACAAGAGGCGTGGGCGACCTTGGACTAGACCCTAGAAAATGTCCAAAGCCAACAGTAATTATCATAACAGACAAAATTGCAATTTACAAGACAGACGTGAAGGAGAAAGGAATAACAACTGTTATTTCATGGGTTAGGAGAAACCCTGTGGACACAACAACCCATGAAATAAAATCCCTAAACTACCTAAACAGTGTGCTGGCAAAAATTGAGGCAAACATAAGCGGAGTTGACGATGCCATATGCGTTGACAAAAACGGCTTCATCAGTGAAGGGTCAGGCGAAAACATATTCATAGTTAAAAACGGAAAAATTTACACTCCTCCAAGCAGCACTGGAGCGTTAAAGGGAATAACAGCCGCCGTTGTTACGAACCTTGCCAGAAAGCTTGGATATGAAGTTATAGAGAAAAACATAACACCTTTTGAACTGTTTACCGCAGATGAAGTCTTCCTAACAGGGACAGCCGCTGAAATAGCTCCAGTAAGGGAAGTAAACAAGAGACAAATAGCCGATGGAAAACCAGGTCCAATAACTAGGAGGCTTTTAGAAGAGTTCTTAAAACTTGTTCAAGA
>JBBITX010000032.1:0-17847 GCA_037440545.1 Candidatus Bathyarchaeota archaeon | reverse complement strand
CAGATGGTTTACCATCCACATGAGAAGAGATTTTACAAGCAAGTGGCAATCCACGCCCATGTTGAATCCAAACCGTTCAACATAAGGGAAAAACTCAACGCGCCCCTGCCTGATGGAGCAACAATCATCTTAATTCCCGAAGATGGATGTCAAACAGACTGGGAGGAGCCAACATAGCTTCGACAGATAAAGTTTTGAAGCTTTAAACGCCCCTTCCACGGCCATCCTACGCTTATAAAGATAGGAGTTGATTGAAGGTCTTCCATATTCAAAGGCGTTTACAAGCTTCTCCAAGCCTTCTAAACTGCTTTTCTTTAATTTCCAGCAATTGTCAATTAACGCTTTCTTCTCAGCTGGTTCGGTTGCAAGCCAAAAACGAATAAAATAGGTCATAGCATTGCAAAGAATTATCTTAGGATAATCGTCACGCCACTTAATCTCCCGTAAAATTCCATAGCTTTTCCGTAGTTGCCAGCGGCTTCATTACACAGTTTTTGGAAATTCTAACTAGCTTCAGATTGCATAGCTGAACGGTGAGGGGCATACCCCTATCGTTCATATTCGTCTCCTAAGGCTAAGAAATAATGTTCACTTATAACCCCCAAGGCTTTCTTGTAGCACTTCGGAAGCACTAACCAATATATTTTCTTTCACTTTCATTAGCTTGAGTTATCATTGCACTTTCAACAGGTGTAGGAGCACGTAATTTGCGAGCACCTAAATTTTCGCCAATTTTCGACCACCATGTCCTTTTATTCACTCCATCCTCTGGGCTTAACTTCACCAATAAGCAAAGAAAGCAGCCTTACCCTTGCTTCACAAGCCAGTGAAGCTCATTTATTTATCACCACTTTTAACAGGTTTCCTACATACACCCAGCAAGTTTCTATTAGAACTACTAAAAGAAAAATGCGAATATGGCGACTTAACAATTTTCACACTCGCAAAAGAATTAAATATTCTCGGCTCCATTTTTTCAATAATCTTATAAGGAGTAGACTTTTATTGAAAGCGGGGAAAAAAGTTGAACAAAACCTTGTTTTTGATAATATTCATTTTATCATTACTGCTGTTAACAGCCCTTATAACCTTCAACATGGGACCTGAAGCTAGACGCCGGCAAAGAGGGGCTTATAGAATCTTTCCAAGGGATACCGCCCACATGTTTGGCTGGGCAGGCTTCGTAATCTTCGCAGCCTCAGCTTCGTATTCAGCCCTCAAGAGGGGATTCCCGAAGAACATTAAAAAATGGCTTTTAATCCACTGCACAACGGGTGGGCTCTCCATAGCCCTAGTAGCCTTTCACGTAATCAACAAAATACAGGTTCTAAAGCCAGGGTACTTCTTTAGCTTCTTCGCCTTTCTCCTCATGATAGTAATAGTGGTAAGCGGAATTTTAGGCCGATTTGTAAAAACCAAATTCATAAAAGACTATTGGAGAACACTACACATACCATTGACAATAATCTTCTACTTCACATTAACCTTTCACATCCTCGAAAAAATGAACTTCTTATGGTAACTTAAGAAAAAGTCGTTTTATATGCTTTAATATAAGGCTTAGTCTTCACCCTTTGACTTTCTGTCAAAAAGTTAGGAAATAATATGTTTTTAAAAACTATTTTTGATGAGTAAATGAATGTCTCATGTTTCGAGTTCTTTGAGAAGATATCGCATCCAGTGCATGAAAGAATCTCGGCAACTAATCCAGTATGCATCCACATAAACTGCATCCACATAAACTGCATCCACATAAACTGCACTCCGTGACTGAAACAAGATTTTTGAAATTTTAGCTTACATTTGCTTGAGGGATGCCTTTTCAAGATAAACCGTTTCCATCTTCATGTTAAAGAGTTTACGGCATTAAAGAGAGGAAACTTTTAGCGATATTCACGTATTTTAGATATAGTGACGTGCCAATTCATACGGTTATAGAGAGAAATCTCCCCTCATGTGCTCAAAAACCGTCCTTTTTAGCAAATTCATGAAGAGCCTTTGCTGTTAAGTTGTGTCAACTAAGTTTTTTCCAGAAGTGGAGGTGTTGAAACTTTCAACTTACTTAAAGAGTTTCTGTCTTCAGCCTTCAGAAGTGTTGTTATCTCGCTGTACCTTTGAAGAAGATCCAAACCTTTTTTTGTGGCTTTGTAATATTCCTTTCCGTTTTTAATAACCAAATCCAGCAGATTTATTTTTAGCATGAACTTCAAGTAATCGTTTAACTGGGTGAAGCTTAAGTTTGCCCTATACATTATTTGGGTTTTTAACACTTCTTCTCTTGCCACGTTTATGATTTGGGAAATTATGTAAAGTTTGTCCCTTCTTCTTGGTGAAACATTTAAACTTTGAATGTTCATATTGCCTACGTTCCTTTCAGCTCTCTAGAAGAAAACACGGCTGGAATGTTTTAAACAGTGTTTCGAATTGTTAATTATTCCAGTTCTCGAAATATTTCTTTAAGGGCTTTCTAAAAGAATTTATTTCCGTTGAATAAAATAGCTGCTGATGAGGTGTGGTTTAAGTGTTGGTTGGCGTGATGTCTGACACTCATGACTCCCTCCCAATGGTTGAAAAGGCTGTTAAAAAATTTAATGAAGAAAAAGTTGAGCTTGTCCTTCACGCTGGAGATTATGTGGCGCCCTTCGTCATTCCAAGGTTTAAACATTTGAGAACGAGGTTGATTGGCGTTTTTGGAAACAATGATGGAGACAGGGAACTTTTAAGGAAGAGGTTCAGCGAACATGAAGGATTGGAGATTCGTGGAAACTTTGCAGAGATATCCGTGAAAGGCGTTAAAATTGCGTTGCTGCATGGAAGCGAGGAGGAGCTCTTAAAGGCTTTAATAAACAGTGGAAGTTTCAACGTTATAGTTCATGGGCACACCCATAAGGCTGAAATATACAGGAAGGGAAAGACTCTTGTTGTTAATCCAGGTGAAGTGTGCGGTTATTTAACAGGTAAAGCAACGATAGCTTTGCTTGAAGTGGAGGGGCTAGATGCCAAAATAGTGGAGCTTGTTTAAGATTTTATCGCGAAATTTGGCAGTAGGGCTCTCTCCTCCTATTTGCCATTTCGAAAAGCTCCACGATTTCTCTGTCATCAGCTCCATTTCTCATAGGGGTTAAAACATCCACGGTGTTATCATTCCTCATCAAGCAGGGCTTAAGCTTTCCATCGCTTGTCACTCGGAGACGTGTACAATGCATGCAGAACTCAGTGTTCTCAATGGGGTGGACAACCTCAACTTTAACATCTGGCAAATGATACACTCTGCGGTTTTGCATAAACTTCCTCGTCTCAACCCATACAGCCTTACTTTCCAGCATCTCCTCATACTCACTCAGCGATTTATGGTATGCACGGTAATATTCGCTGCTTATATTTAATGGCTCAAGCTCAATTAACTGTAAAACCGTTCCAGTTTCTCGTGCAAAATTAATCATTTCAGACACTTGGAAGTCGTTTACCCCCTTTAAAACCAGCATGTTAAGCTTAACAGGGTTTAAACCCGCCTTAAGAGCTGCCTTAACACCTTTCAAAACGTTCTCCAACTTTCCACCAGTCAGTTTACAGTAGGTTTCTTCATCAATTGTGGGGAAGTTTATGTTTACCCGTTTCAACCCGTTACGCTTAAGCTCTTCAGCGAAACCCTCCAGAAGCGTCCCATTAGTCGTCATTGAAAGCTCCTCTAAACCCCGAATGGCCGCAATCCCCCTGACAATTTTTGATATGTCCCTACGAAGGAGAGGTTCCCCGCCTGTAAGTTTAACCCTTTTAGCTCCCAAGCCCACGGCAACTCTAACTATTCGTATAACCTCTTCCGAGGTCATTTCCCGCGCGGGGCTCACATCTCCTCTGTCTTCTCCCTCTGCATGGCAGAATGTGCAATGCAAATTGCATGGTTTTGTAAGCGCCACCCTTAAATTTGTTAGGGGACGCCCATAAGAGTCTATTAACACCATCGTTATTCACGCGCGTGCTTAACGATGTGTGCTGCTTCGGGCAATATAAGCTTTTCAAAACATAGCCTAACAGCTTCCGGAGAACCTGGAATACAGAATAAAACCTTTCCTCTGCTAACTCCAGCAGAAGCCCTTGAAAGAACAGCTGCAGAGCCTATTTGCCTATAACTTAAAAACCTGAAAACTTCGCCGAATCCTGGAAGCTTTTTCTCCAGAAAAGGCGATACAGTTTCTATTGTTAAATCTGAGGAAGTTATCCCTGTTCCCCCGCAGAAAACAACAACATCTACATCTGAGTTTAAAACTTTTTTCAAGTTTTCTTCAATTAAGGCTTTATCGTCGGGTAATAGCTTCCTAAAAGAGACGCTGTGCCCGAACTTTATTATTAATTTTTCCATCAAGTCTCCAGACTCGTCTTCAACTTTTCCGCCTTCTCTCTGCTTCATATAACGTGAAGTGCTGCATATGAAGATGGCGAACCTCAATTTTCCAGGAGCTTCAGCCCTATGCTTATCAGCGCTATCGCTCATTTCAAAACCCTCCCTTAACCTTTTTTTCAACGCGGATTTCGCTGATACTTGTGTAGGGATACTGACCTCCAGCGTCCTTTTCATACTGTTTAACCATATCCCATATTGTCAGCAGGCTTATGGCAGTTGCAACTAAAGCCTCCATTTCAACGCCTGTCTCCGCCTCAGTTTTAACTGTGGACGAAACCTTAATGGTTGATTCATCTAAAATTTCGATGTCCACCTTAACATTTGTTAGGGGTAGCGGATGGCAAAAGGGGATAAGGATGCTTGTTTCTTTTGCAGCTAAAACCCCTGCAATCTTGGCGGTAAATAGCGGATCCCCCTTCTCAACTTTTCCACTTTTTATTAAATTTACTGTTTTTGGCCTAAGCTTAATCTTCCCAGTGGCTGTAGCTTCCCGGAGAATCTTAGGTTTTCCAGTTATGTCAACCATAGCCATAGGATGTACCCCCGAGGTCCAATAATATTTAGCTTAACGCTTAGCTTATATACTGTCCGTCTTAATTTAACAGTTCAAACATTTTATTGACGTTTTTTAATGCCTTCCCATTCTTCGAAGAATTTCTGTAAAGCCCAAGATTTAGGGGAATCCTCATTAAACCTGTATAAGCGTATTCTTCCAAAAGTTTTATGCTTTAGAATTCCCTCATTTTCTAAAGCTTCAAGATGTCTAACTGTTGTCTTATAGTCGCAGCCTGTCCTTCGAGCGATTTCCGAAACGTTAAGTTCTCCAACTTGATGGATTACTTTTAAAATTTTTACACGAGCTTTTCTTCCAATAACGTCTTCTATCTGCATGGTCTATAATAAAGTAGGCCTCGCCCTATTAAACCGTGATTGAATCACAATAAGTTGTTTTAAACAGCTGTCTCCTTTTCAATAAGGGCTGTTAACTCCCCTTCCAACTCTTTAGCTGACATTCCTGGAAGATATATAAGCGTTGACCTCCCACGATGACCAGTTGAAGCTACACTTTTCCTTATCATGCCTAAGTTTGAAAGTGCCTGCACATACTTCCATAGCTGTGTGTAAGTGTAAGGTTGAACTCCAAATTCTTCACAGACAATTTCGTAGAACTGTTCAGCCTCTTTCAGAGTTGCGTATGCCCTTTCATTTTCTTTGAAGAATCTTGCAATACCAAGCAATAGAAGCCTTTCATGCTGGCTCAAAGTGGTTAGATCGCTTTTAAATGCAAAGGAATATATGCTGGAGGCTGCCCTCCGAACAAACTCAGGGGTAATCACCCCCATTTTTTCAGCGTCTACGTATTTTCCAGCCCTCCAAAGAAGTTCTATGGCTAACCTTGCGTTTCCACCCTCTGAATATGCTAGTTCCGCTATGAGGTTTATGGCTTCTTCTGAAACAGTCAGCGGTTTAAAGGCTAATTGGGCTCTATGGGTTATAATATCTACAAGCTGCTCTCTCGAGTATTTCTCTAAATATATTAGGTTTGACTGCAAAGTACTTCTTGTACTGGGATCCAGACTTTCAACAGTTTCCAAATTTCTTAAAATGCATATCAACGAAATTCTCTGTGGCTTACCGAAACGTGTTTCATGGAGACGCGTAAGCTTATAAATTGCATCGGTTCCTTCCCTTTCAACGAAGCTTTCAAACTCGTCTAAGGCTAATATTAAGTAAGCGTTCTGCTCGTCTAAAACCTGCATCAACATGCGCAGCAGCTCCTCTGCAGAGAAACCCCTTATTGGAAAGTTTGGATGAAAAGCTGTAACTGCATGATGCAATATGAGGAAAAGGCTTCCACGGTATTGTCGACAGTTCACATGTACATAGCTTAGGTTTATACCTCTACGTCTAGCCTCCAATGTAATGTCTGCCCCAAACCTCTGAGTGAGAGCAGTTTTCCCTGTTCCCACGTTTCCAGCTACAAGAATTCTCTGAGACATTTTTTCAGGACTCTGCAAGATAAAGCTGAAAAACTCTCTCAGCAGACTTGCTTCTTTCTCTCTATGAATAAGCCTAGGAGGAACGTAGTTTAAGTCAAGCTTTGCCTCATCTTTAAATATGCTAACCTGCACACTTTAAAAATCGAAAAGGTTATGTTTAAAACTTCTGCATCTTCCAACATAAAATGGCGAACACAAAGTTAATAAGCACATTTTAATAACTTACATGGAAAATGATACCAAAATACTTCTTTCTAACGAAAGGGGTTGGAAAACACAAGGATCAACTTCAGTCCTTTGAGTTAGCCTTGAGAAGCGCCGGAATACAACACTGCAACATTGTTAATGTTTCAAGCATAGTTCCGCCTGGATGTAAGCTCATTCCAAGGGAGAGGGGTTTAAAAATGATAAGGCCAGGGGAGATAACCTTTGTCGTGTTAGCCAGAAACTCCACAAATGAGCCTCATAGGCTAATTGCAGCTTCAATTGGCGTTGCAATACCCTCTGGAAAAAACAATTACGGCTACCTTTCTGAACATCATTCTTTCGGGCAAACAGATGAGTCTGCAGGAGACTACGCTGAGGATCTTGCGGCTACAATGCTTGCCACAACAATGGGGATACCCTTCGACCCTGAAACAGCATGGGATGAGCGGAAACAACAGTTCAAAACAAGCGGGTTAATAATTAAGACAACCAACATAACGCAGTCTGCAACAGGAGATAAAAACGGCCTCTGGACCACGGTTGTAGCTGCAGCAGTTTTCGTTCCAGAAAAAAGGACTTAGCCCAAAACCTCACTTGCTACCAGAATTTCGAAAATTTTGATAACCTCATCCAAAGTCGCGAAGCGACAATAACCGCTTTTATTCTAAAAAAATATTAACTTTAAAAATTAAAAATAGATGGGGGAAAACTTGACGATTAAAATTCACACTCCATTGATAATTGTCAACTTTAAAACTTACCTGGAGGCAACAGGCAGAGGGGCTGTTGAACTTGCAAAAAAGGCGGAGAAAGTTAGCGTTGAAACAGACATCTGCCTTGGGGTGGCTCCACAGTTCACAGACATCTATGCTGTTGCCAAAGAGGCCCATATTCCAGTTTTCGCCCAACACATAGATCCAGTTGAGCCTGGAAGCTACACTGGCCACATAGTTGCTGAAGCCATAAAAGAAGCTGGCGCTGTAGGAACCTTGATTAACCACTCTGAAAGGCAACTTAAACTTTCAGAAATCGACACAGCCATTAAAATTGCCAGGGTCAAAAGTTTGATATCGGTTGTCTGCGCAAACAACCAGGATATCAGCGCAGCTGTTGCAGCTTTGAAGCCAGATATAATAGCCGTTGAACCTCCTGAGCTTATAGGAACAGGCATCCCAGTTTCAAAAGCTGAGCCTGAAGTGGTTAGGAGAACAGTTAAGCTTGTGAAGGAGATTCATTCAGATGCCTTAATACTATGTGGAGCTGGAATAAGCTGCAGCGAAGACGTTTCAGCCGCTTTAAAACTTGGCACAGATGGAGTTCTTGTCGCAAGCGGCGTGGTTCAGGCGAAAGACCAATATAGGATTTTAAGAGAATTTGCAGAAGCAGCAAGGGCTTAGGGGAACAAACTTGAAAGTAGAGGCTGAATGTGCCGCCTGCCTCATAAGCCGGGGAGCTGCCGAAGCCAAAGAGGCAACGACAAATCCAGCCCTAAGGTTTAGAGCCATGGTTGAATTGCTTCACATGTTAAACCGGGAGTTTAAGCCCACAGCTGTACCGGCGGATTTAGGCACAAAAAGAGATCGCATAATAAAGAGGGTAACTGGAAACAGCGACCCCTACAAGAGAAGTAAGAAGCTGTGCAACGAAAACGCTTTAAAGCTTTTACCCTCAGCAAGAAAAATGGTTGAGGAAGGCTATACACAGCAAGACAGGTTCAAGAAGGCCTGTCTATGCGCTATGGCTGCAAACGTAATGGAGTTTGATATTCCTGGACATAAATTCACATTTAAAAATTTCAGGAAAAGCATAAATGACGCTGGTAAAGACTTGGTGGTAGACGACGTTAACAAGATTTACGAAGTGGCAAAAACCTCAAGCACAGCCCTTTTATTGGCGGATAACGCTGGAGAAATAGTTTTCGACACGCTTCTCGTTGAACAGCTTAAAAACATGGGCTTAAACGTTTTTGTAGCGGTTAAGGGTTCACCCGTGCTTAACGATGCAACCATGGAGGATGCGGAGCTTTCAGGAATGACTAAAATTGCCGATAAAGTCATAACAACCGGCACGGACGCTGTAGGACTAGCCTTGAAAGAGGTTTCAGCCGAATTTATAAGCGTTTACAATTCTGTGGACATTGTTCTCGCTAAGGGCATGGGCTACGCTGAAACATTAACAGAGTACAAACTTAAAAAGCCTCACGCCCTCCTATTTAGAACCAAATGTGAACCTGTGGCTAACTATTTCGCCGTTCCTAGGGATAAAAACGTTGCAAAGCTGATGCAGTGAATGAGGCTACCGAGCATAAAAGTTGGAGAAGGTGAAATATCAAATTTTAATGAAGCCCTTGGAAAAGAGTGGATAACAACCAACAGCTTGGGAGGCTACGCCTCCTCCACAATTCTAAACATAAACACTAGGAAATATCACGGCCTGCTTGTCGCCGCATTCAATCCGCCAAGGGATAGAAGAGTCTGCATTGCCAAGCTTGACGAAACGCTGCGAGTTAAAGGCAACCTCCACCCAATATTTACAAATGAGTTTCAAATGGGGATTTTTCCAAATGGCTATAAATTCCTAAAAGAATTTTCCATATCTCCATTCCCAAAGCATGTTTACACTTTAGAGAACATTGAAATTTGCAGGACAATTTTTATGCCTCATGGAAAGAACGCCGTCATAGCTATTTATGAAGTTTTAAACAGAAACAGCCAAGACGTTGAAATAAATGTTTTCCCAGTATTGGCATGCAGACATTTCCACTCTGTAGTTGACAGAAGAGAAAGCCCATTAAAGTTTTTTCAGAAAACCTGCGACAAACACGTTGAATTGATAGTTGAAAATCCTAAAACAGCACTGATTTTCGGAGCGACAGAAGGTGTTTACTTTCCAGAGGAGAGTTGGGTTGAAAGGGTTTTCTTCCGCGAGGAACACGCCCGGGGGGAAAGCTGCATAGAAGACTGGTATAAGCCTGGCTTCTTCAAAATATACATAGATAGGGGTACGCGTAAAAATTTCGCATTTTTTGCAGCAGCAGGCGAAGCTGAAAGTTCTGCTCGAAAAGTTTGGAGGGGCATGCCATCCACAATGGAAGAAGTTGAAGCTTTATATGTGGAGGAGAAAGGGCGCCGTTCAGGGTTGTTGGCTGACTTCTATTCTAAACACAAGTCCTTAGAGGTTAAAGACTGGCTTAGCATGGCAGTTTTAGCCGCTGACATTTTTATAGCTGGAGACGTCCGGAAATCTGTTATTGCCGGCTACCACTGGTTTGAGGATTGGGGCAGAGATACATTCATATCCATGCCTGGGTTAATGCTTATTACAGGGAAGTTTGAAGAAGCTAAAAGTGTTTTTTTAACGTTTAACAGCTACTGCAGACAAGGATTGATTCCAAACTTTATTTCAGACCGTGAAAGCCAGTCAGCCTACAACTCTGTTGACGCAACCCTATGGTTTTCCAACGCTGTTCTACAGTATTTGAAGTATACTGGAGACTTTCAATTTGTTAAAGAAAACCTCTGGGAAAATATGAAAGAAGCTGTTGAAAACCTAGCTGAAGGAACATTTCCAAACATGCACATGGACAAGGATAATCTGCTTTGGCATGCCCCACAGATGACATGGATGGACGCGGCTGTTGATGGGAAACCAGTAACCCCGAGATGCGGCAAAGCAGTTGAAATTCAAGCCTTATGGTACAATACGCTTAAAACCCTGGAAGTTTTAGCTAGAAAGTTTAAGGAGGAAGGAAACGCTGAATATTTTAGTGGTTTAGCTGAAAAAGTAAAAATAAGCTTTAACGAGAAATTCTGGAATCCAAATCTAAACTGTCTATACGATGTGATAGATGAAAAGGGCGGAGACGAATCTATCCGGCCAAACCAGCTAATCGCCGTGGCCTTAGACTTTACAATGCTTGAAAAGGAGAAAAGTGAAAAAATTGTTAACATGGTGGGCTGCGAGCTTTTAACTCCCTATGGTTTAAGAACCCTTTCAAGAAAGGATCCAAGATATGTTGGCTTTTACTTTGGAGACAGGGGAAAACGTGACAAAGCCTACCACAACGGCACAGTATGGCCTTGGCTTTTAGGCTTCTTCACAAAGGCTTTTATAAAGCTTAAGGGCTTCCATGAATATTGGCGTGAGTACGCGTGGAAAAATTTCCTCTCACCCCTTTTCTCAGATCAGTTTTATAGGGCTGGGCTAGGCGTGATAAGCGAAGTTTTCGATGGGGATGCTCCCCACATGCCTAGGGGCTGCATAGCCCAAGCATGGAGCCTAGCTGAGCCTTTAAGGGCCTATATTGAAGATATTATGCAGTTTAAACCAAAATATGAAAGGGAAATCCTGCAAGGATTATGTTAATATTGCCTCCCTAAGACTTTCAGCAGCCGTTTCAGGGGAAACGGTGTTTATGTACATACCTGTAGATTTCTCGAATCCCGCCCAAATTGAAAGCTTCGGGTAAACCTCCAAATGCCAATGATAATGATGACGCATTTCTCCATCCATTAATGTGTGAAAACCAAAATTGTATGGCGGATCATTCAGTAGTCTCTTAAGCCCGCTGAAACACGCCTTCAAAGTGCGTGCAAGAGTTTCAACTTCGCCTTCTGAGATTTCAATCAGCGAAGCCATATGTCTTTTTGGAAAAATCCAAAACTCTAATGGTGTTATGCTAGCCCAAGGAGTAAAAACTATAAAATGCGAGTTTTCCATAACGAAGCGTGGCCCACCTTTTTCCCCCTCCAATATTTTGCAGAAAATGCATTCACCTTTCTCTTTCCAGTATTTTTCGCTTGAAGCCAATTCTTCTTCAACAATTCTCGGAATTACTGGAGTTGCTATTATTTGGCTGTGGGCGTGGGATAGAGAAGCTCCAGCTTCTAAGCCGTGATTGCGGAAGATTGAAATGTAGCGCACATAGGGCTTAGAAGAAAGTTCACGAAACCTGTCGAGGTAGGCGTTTATTACATGAACAATCTGGGAGGGCTCAGCATCCGAAGGGTGATCTCCGTGAACTGGAGACTCCACTAAAACCTCGTGGTGCCCAACAGCTGAAGCTAAATCTTCACCCTTCCTAAATTTGTTATAGATGAACTTTTCCATAGGCTGTGTGGGCGGAGTAAAGGCAGGATAGAGGTTTGTAACGCATCGAACCAGCCAGTCCTTACGTCTAAATCCGTTTTCATCCCTTTCCTTCTCTATTCGCTCCCCCCTTTTTATATAGAGAAGTACAGCTGGAGGCGTCATGTGCTCATTTCCAGGGCAGAGGGGGCACACGCTAACTTTGGGTTGAGCCTTCTCAGCCCTAACGAAGTCTGTGGGTCTTCGACCCCTTTCGGTTGCAATGACAACCCAGCGGTTAAGCAGGTAATCACGGCGAAGTTCGTTGTAGGGCATTTCAAACTCCTTGAAACAAATAAAGGCTTCAAAAAGATTTAGATTTTTCCGAAATTAGACATTGTTAAAAGCTTTCATTCCAGCATCTTTTCCTTGTAGGTTTTTGCGCTCTTACGCATTATCAGCCTTTTGTTTTCAAGATCTACGGTGAACAAACCAAATTTCATTTTTATTTAACAGCCCCGCACGTAAACAATTTCTGAGATATCCTTTAAATGTCATTTAACTTAATTGAGTAGTTGTTGTTTTTCTCCATACAAGGCTTGGCTTCGGATTTTATCCATGTTGTAGCCGAAAACTTTGAGAAGTGTTTCTCCAGCTTCAAGAAGCAGCTCCAAATATTTTTTAACGTCGAATTTAGAATTGGCGTTCAAAAGCTGTGCAGCTTTTACCCTCCTGTTTGGGCTTCTGTTGTCAGCGTCGGCAATTAAATATTGAACTGCCTGCCCTGGGTAAACGTTGAAGCCTGCGTCTTTAAGCTGTTTCGCGGCCAATGCTTGAAAAACATCATGGGAATATTCTTCTGGAGATTTCGAAATCCTCTTCTTTATTAGTAAATCGTTTATGCTTAATTTTCCGTTTAATAGCCTCTCGCAATATCCTCTTAAAACCCTTAATGCTTCTGGAATCCTAGATGAGAACTCTTCGAAATTTGAAGCGGAGGCTAAAACCTTTATCATTTCCCTCTGGGCTTTTGCTATATATGGCGGGGTGTCAGCCCTCCTTGCCTCTACACCGCGCATTTTAACCCTACCATCATCTAAAACCCCGTAATACCTGTTGAGAACAGGTATCTGAGGGAAAATTTTAGAAGGTAGAAAAACTATCCATCGGTATTTTCCCTCAACGTTTAGCGGAACACCTGTAAGGGCTGAGGCTTCACGGCAGAATTCGGCAACCTCTTTAGGCGAGGCTCCAGGCTTTTTAATCCAGAGGGAGTCCACAATTCCATGGACAACCTCGAAGCCGTGCTCTTCAGCTAAACGCGCCGTTCTAAGAAGGATTTCCCTTGCAAAAGCACATACAGCTATGTGGGCGTCAACTTTCCCAAACCTTGCGTTTCTATATCCTAAATATCCGAAGCATGTGACAAGTATCCATTTCAGCGCCGCCTGCCTTAAATCGTAAATTCTCCTCAGCCTTTCGTCGGCTGTCTGCCTCATAAGCTCTTTATATCTAAGCCTTTTCATAAGGAGCATGTCAAGAGTTTTAGGAACTATACCTCTCCTCTTCTCGCATATGTGGTAACCTAACTCTGGAACCCTAAGCTTAGAGTTTGGACAACAACTGCAAAGAACAGTTTCCGCTGAAATGTTTCGAGTTTGCATGAGAACAGGAAACATGGATGTGAAGTCAACTTCGAAAACTTCAGTGTGAAATCCTATTTTAGGCTCGAAAATGAAGCCTCCCCTGTCTGCAACAAGGAGATCCCATCCTGTTTTGAAGGATTCAGGCTCGCTCTTCTTCCAAGGTATGAGGACTTCATCCTTCCATGCATTGTAAAACTGGAGAGATGTCATTATACTTCCAATGGAAGCCCTGGAAGCTCTATGGAGGGGAACACGGCATGTTCTTGAAACTTCTATTAAGCCTTCTAAACCACAATCAGCATATATGAATGTGTTACCGACGTCTATATGGATCCTTCCGAAAAGCCTCCTCAAAGGAGCCTTATAATAAACCCTTCCATACGAGAAGAAGCTTCTACCACGGCTTTTAAAGACTTTGAGGGGAATGTTCTCTCTGCCTAGGACAAGCTGATCTAAAACACCGTTTGCAAATGCCCTGTAAGCCAAGTAGGGTAGAAGGAAGGAGTCTCCGCCACGTGTAAAAACTATGTCGGGATCCTTTTCCCTAACAGCTTTGACAAGCTGTAATATCTTTTCACCCTCGCCTCCCCCGTCTAATATGACCTTTTCATCTCCGAAATCAAGGGTTATCCTTTCAATTTTATCTGTAAAACGCAGAGGTGCACCCTCCCTTTTCAAGTCGACGTGGATCCATGCTGAACGCAGCGGAGGCAGGTTATATTCGCAACTCTCAACACTGTCTAAAACTTCGTAGTAGACGCCATCACCGTTTTCAAAAGCTAACACATGGGATAATGGATAAACATCTCTGTCATAAAGGTAGGCTTGGGTAACTGGGACGTCCACATTGTAAAGCTGAAACCTTTCATATCCGCCTAGGCGCATAACCTTCCTTGCAAAAAACTTTGTTCGCTTGTAATCCCTCATTTCGATTTCTAAAACGGTTTTTCTTGCAGCCTCCATAAAGTCGGCGTATTTTTCCACAAACCTGAAGCCTGCTACAGATTTGCTTCCCATAATATTTTTAGCTAAGCCTTCAAGGTTGGAAGGTGTTCCTGAAACATAAATCCTACGCTTATACCTGTCTGAAAGCCTAACACGTTCTCCTCCCTCTGAAATTATCCAGACTGTAACCTCGCTTAACCCTGAAGGGTATAAGTCTAAAATCCAGCCTCTAACGGCTTTAAGTCTTCTGAAGCTGTTTTTCAACCCGTTCAAGGCTTTCCCTAATCTCCATCAACTCCCTCTGCAGGCCTAGGAGGATGCACATGAACATGGCTTCAGAGAGAACTGGACGTGTGGCCATGCCACCTGCGGAGGCATAAACCCTACAATAGTTCATCATTTTTTCAAAAGCCTCAAGATCCCTACCTCTTAAGGCTTTTCTGAAGCCATTCCAGCGGGCAACCTCCTCCTCCAAAGCCTGCCTGTAGGAAGGAACAGTTCTGCCCAAATCTAAACCTCCAAATACTTTGTCAAGGAATTTTCAAGCCTTAAATCTAAAGTGAAAGGCTTAATATGCGGATGATCCTGCAGTGCGAAACGTAGAAAACGCCCTTTTCTCTCAAATTTTATAAGAACACTGCACCTTCCGAATAAAACAGCCTCTAAAAACAAGCTTCGCCTAGACCTCCCATCAGCAGGGTATGTGGCTAAAACCACAGCCTTCTTTTCGGAGGCTATATCTGAAAGCTTCGAGCACACCTTAACAAACAATTCTTCAGCTTCAATTTTCGACATATCCCTGTCAAGGAAGAGGCTGGCCACCTCTGAAACAACAAGCAACCTTGCATTTAGGCCTTCAAGAAAAGGTTCAAGCCTCTCAATTATTAGGGAGTAAAGTTGATAGGCTGTGAAAGCCCTTGAAATATAAATCTTCTTTAAGACTTCTCGGGGTTCAAAGCCTTGTCGGCGGGCGAAGTCAGCGACAAGGTAGGGGTTAAAAGAGTTTCCGCCGTCAACGAAAACCACTGGGGATCCCAAACCTCCAGCTGCAGGCGGCATAGAGGAGCGGACGCATAACAAGAAAATCGCTGTGGAAGCTTCATCGCCGTATAAAACTCCGAAATCTCCAGGTTCAAAACCTGGGTAAACATTATCCACTATTGGAACGCCGAGGGATAGGCGCGCCGCCCTTTCAGCTGATAAAACAGACAAGGCAAACCCGCCATACAGCATTATAGAAAAGGACACATAAGCCAAATAAACATTTGCCAGGAAAGCGTCATCTAGACAAGGGAGAGATAAGTTAATCTGAAGGCTGAACAGATGCCTTAACCAATAATGAGATGGCTTAAATATGACGGATAAAGAAAAATTCATGGAATCCTTTATTCGAGGCCTTCCAAAAGCTGAGCTTCACATACACTTGGAAGGCGCCCTAGAACCCGAATTAATGTTTAGCATGGCGAATAGAAACAGGGTTAGGATAAAGTATAAAACAGTAGAAGAAGTTAGAGAGGCCTACAAATTTAAAAATCTCCAGGATTTTCTTAACGTTTACTATGAAGGGACCAAGGTACTTTTAAACGAGCAGGACTTCTATGAACTTGCATGGTCATATCTTTCGAAGGCAGCAAGCCAAAATGTTCTACATGCAGAGGTATTCTTCGACCCTCAGGCTCACACGAGGAGGAAAGTGAAATTTGAAAATGTTGTATGCGGAATTCATAAGGCGTTGATGGATGCCGAGAAAAGGCTTGGAATTACAACTAGGCTGATCATGTGTTTTTTAAGGGATTTAAGCCCTGAATCCGCCATGGAAACCTTTGAAGAGGCCATGCCATATAAGGAATGGATTTCGGCAGTAGGCCTTAACTCAGCTGAAGCTGGCAATCCCCCATCAAAATTTAGCAAAATATTCGAAAGAGCAGTGGAGGAGGGATTTTTAACAGTTGCCCATGCAGGCGAGGAAGGCCCAGCTGAATATGTTTGGGAAGCTGTAAGTCTCCTAAAAGTTTCAAGAATAGACCATGGAAATAACGCCTTAGAAGATGAAAGCCTAGTCCAAGAGCTTGTTAGAAGAAAAATTCCATTAACACTATGCCCAATTTCAAACCTTAAGCTCGGAGTAGTTAAAAGGCTTGAGGACCACCCGTTGAAGAGGATGATGGATAAAGGGTTAATTGTAACGGTGAACTCAGACGATCCAGCCTATTTCGGAAGCTACATAAACGAAAACTATCTAGCTGTATATAAGGCCTTAAACCTTAACGTTAAGCAGATATACAAACTTGCAGAAAACTCATTTGAAGCCTCCTTTATGAAACCAGAACAAAAGCGAAATACGCTTAAAAAATTGAAAGAGTACATGAAAACGTTAAAAGTTGCCTCTAATAGCTGATTAAATTTAAAATACATGGGTTTTCCCATCAATTTAAGGTGCCAGGTTAAAACTCAATTACAATAATATTGCCTCTGTCGGGATTATCTGCCTTCAAGCTTCTCAGCATAGTATTTATTCCTATAACGCTTAAAAGTTTATTTTGCATCATAGGGTTACTTCCTTCCTCTTCTAAAGTTTTTGAGTAATCTCGTTGCTAATTTTTAGAGCTTTCCAATCAATATTTCTTTATACTCGGCATGACCCTTGAATTAGTCCTGCGCAGCCCCCGAAAAGAACAGGAGTCTACAAGGCGGAAAATTTTATAAAGACTTATTTATAAACCAGAAAACTTCAATCGACTGGAAGAGCTAACAATGGGAAACAAAGAAAAAACTTCAAAGGGAACATATTCTTCAGATGAGAAAAGCTGCGTTAAAAATCTTTCATTAGGAGGGTTCAGCGGTGGAGGCGACCTCTGCCGTGTGGATTTTAATAAAGACAAAATTGTAAGGATAAGGCCATTACAATTTGATTGGAAGTATAAGGCTGATGAGCTGCCCTCTTGGAGTTGGAAAGCTCGTGGAAAGATCTTCAAACCTTTAATGAAGGAATTAATCCCTCCCTTGAGGCTTGTTTATAGGAATTCTGTTTACTCTCCTAACAGGGTTATGTATCCCCTTAAAAGGGTTGATTGGAATCCCGAAAGGAATAGAAACCCTCAGAATAGAGGGAAAAGCAAGTTTGTGAGGATTTCATGGGAGGAAGCCATAAACCTGATAGTTGGAGAAATTAAAAGAATTCTGGAAAACTATGGTCCTTACGCCATATGCGCCCACTCTGAAGGACACGGCCAAACAAAAAGCATACATGGTGCCCACGGAGTAATATGCCATTTACTTAAACATTTAGGCGGCTTCACATACGTAACGAGAAACCCTGACAGCTGGGAGGGATGGTGGTGGGGGGCAAAACACGTATGGGGTTGTGAACCGCTTGGGATGCAAAGTCAACAAAACGTTATTCAGGATGTAGCGGAAAACTGTGATGTTCTTTTGTGTTGGGGATGCGACTATGAAACCACCCCTTGGGGCTTTGCTGATCAGGGTTGGAGTAGGCTTGGCTTCTGGTTCAGTGAACTTGGAATTAAGCAGATATTCGTTTGTCCCGACTTGAATTATGCCGCGGCAGTTCACGCTGATA